>NZ_JBQQBW010000001.1:0-222964 GCF_052245415.1 Streptomyces sp. 8N706
TCCTCGGGGCTCGTCCACAGCGCGGCCAGGAAGCCGGGGAGCGAACCGGTGTGCCCGACCAGCGTCCGGCCGTCCCGGTGGAGCAGCTGGAGTCCGAGGCCGTAGCCCGCGTCCCAGCTGTCGCGGCCGGGCGCGGCGGCCGGGGTCCGCATCTCGGCGACCGACTCCGGGGCCAGCACCCGCGCGTCGCCGCCGATGAGGAACCGCGCCCAGCGTCCCAGATCGGCCGCCGTGGACCAGAGCTGGCCGGCGGGTGCCATCAGCCCCAGGTCCTCGGCCGGCTCGGGGAGCAGCACATCCGCCCAGGGGTGCACCGCCCAGCCGTGGGCGTGCGGAGCCTGCGGCCGTGCCGACGTACGGCCCATGCCCAGCGGCTCCAGCACCTCGCGTCGCAGCACCGCTTCCCACGGTTCGCCGCGCAGCTGCTCGATCAGGGAACCGAGCAGCGTATAGCCGGGGTTGGAGTAGTGGTGGACCCGGCCGACCGGGTGGCGGAACGGCTCCTCGCCCAGAACGTCGCTCAGTGCGGGGCGCAGCGTCCCCGCAGTGCGCTCCCACCATGGGCCGGGGGTCTCGGCCGCCAGGCCCGAGGTGTGGGCGAGCAGCTGGGCGATCGTGGCCTCGCCCGCCCCCGTGCCCGGCAGGTGCTTGTCCAGCGGGTCGGCGAGGTCCAGCAGGCCCTGGTCCCGCAGACGCAGGACGAGCACCGCCGTGAAGGTCTTGGTGAGGGAGCCGACGCGGTACTGGGTTTCGCCGTCGGGCTCCTGGCCGTCCACCGAGCCACGGGCCCCCGTCCACACCGGCCGTCCCTCCCGCACCACCGCCCCTACCAGGGACGGGGCGCGGCCCTGGGCCTGCGCGGTGGCGATCCGGTGACACAGGGCACGGCGGGTGTCGGGCAGCAGCTCTTCGAACGGCGCACTCATGGGGATCACTTCTACCGGTGCGCCCGTCGCGGCGCACCTCGTTCCCGCGCGCTGCAGCCGTACGGCTCTGGCCTTGACGTCGGCGTCAAGGTCTACCGTCGGAGCATGCGGACGCGGATGCGGATCGGTCAACTGGCGGAGCGAGCGGGTACGACCACCCGCACGCTCCGGTACTACGAGACCCGCGGTCTGCTCCGCGCAGAGCGCACCACGAACGGCTACCGGACGTACGGTGAAGAGCACCTGAGGCTCCTTCAGCAGATCCGTACCCTGCAGGCCTTCGGTTTCGGGCTCGAGGAGATCCGCCCGTTCGTCGAATGCCTCCAGGCCGGCCACCCGGCCGGGGACTCCTGCCCGGCCTCGCTGGAGGTGTACCGGAGGAAGCTGGCCGAGCTGGACGACGGCATCGCGCGGCTGCGGGAGGTACGAGCGCAGATCGGCGCCCAACTGGCCCGTGCGGAGCAGGAGCGCGCGGCCGCGGAGCCACGCTGCGCATTCACGGCACATCAGACAGAAGAAGGGGAGAAGAGCACATGACGACTCGGACACCGGGGAGGGCCTCGGGAGGAGTGTCGGCCGCGCTGCCGGCAGTCACCGACGCGACGTTCGCCGAGGAAGTACTGCAGTCAGAGATTCCGGTACTGGTGGATTTCACCGCTTCGGGGTGCGGGCCCTGCCGCATGATCGCCCCGGTTCTGGCGGACCTGGCCAGGGAGGAAAGTGACCGTCTCAAGGTGGTGCAGCTGGACGTCGACACGAACCCGCGGACCCCGGCCACGTACGGCGTGCTGTCGACGCCGACGCTCATCCTCTTCCGGTCGGGCGAACCCGTGAAGTCCCTGGTGGGCGCCCGCCCCAAGCGCCGTCTCCAAAAGGAGCTCGCGGACGCCCTGTGAGACCACCGGGTGGAGCTTGCGAGCCGGAGGGCATGAACCCCGTTAACGTGTCGGATCCGACACGGCTCCGACATCGCGGCGCGGATCCCGACACGGGATTCGGGATCCCAAAGGGCCTGTAGGTTCTCACCTTCCGCGTCACGCAAGGACGCGATGACCTGCACGTGTCCACCGTCTCCCGCCGTGGCATCTGCCCGCTGTCTCAGCTTCGTGGCATTTCCTCAAGTGAGCCGCGAAGCAGCCCTCGACCTCAGCCCGGGTCCCTCTCGTCTGTCGTGTGGGGAAGCAAGGGGAACAGCCGGGTGATGAGGGCCACCGGTCGGGCGCCGTCAGGCCGAGCAAGGGGGCGTTGTTCGCGGTCTTGGTAGGGGGCGAGCGCCCGTCGGATGGCGTCCGCGACCCGGCTCATCTCTTCGGGTGTCAGGTAGGCGACGGCGCTGAAGGCTTCGTCCTGGCGCCATTCGGTCGGCGCTTGGTCGCGTTGGGCGAGCCATCGCTGCCAGCTCTCGTCCTCCAGTCCTCGGGCCAAGTCGCCGAACTGCTCCTCCGCGGGTGCACCGGCGGTCAGGTTGTGCTGCCTCAGGCGCCAGGGGCGTGCGCGCCCGCTGCGGTGAGGGGCTTCCTCGATGTGTCCGTGGCGTGCGAGCTGCCGAAGGTGAAACGAGCAGAGCCCAGAGCTGTAGCCCAGTCGGGCGGCGGCTTCGGTCGCCGTGACGGTGCCGACTTCGGCGAGGAGATCCAGCAGGGAGGTGCGGACCTTGTGCTCGCGCAGTTCGTCGCCGGTGTCGCGTGTGTGATCGGGCGGGGTGTTGAGCTCGTCTTCAGTCACTTTGCAAAGCCTGCTACTTTGCAAAAATCTTGGCAAGCGGTTCCTGCTCGAACATCAGGCCGCGGTGATGTCCGTCGCGTATGTGGCGTGCGCAGAAGGGGAGACAGCGATGTCTGTTCGTCACGACCGGTCCCGTCCCGTCGACCGCCGGGTCCGTGTGCAGGGCCGGCCCGTCGACTCGTATCCGGCTCGGCCGCCGGAGGCGGAACGGGGTTCGGTGCGCCGGGTCACGGTGGTGGGTGAGGAGATCCTGAGCCGGCCGTGCCGGGAAGTGACCAAGTTCGGAACTCGGGAGCTGTCGGCGTTAATCGACGACATGTTCCTGACGATGTATGTGGCCGACGGTGCCGGCCTGGCTGCCAACCAGGTAGGTCTCGATCTGCGGCTGTTCGTGTATGACTGCCCGGACGACTACGGGATCAGGCATGTCGGCCACATCATCAACCCGGTTCTGGACCTGCCCGATCCGGGTAGCCGCCGACTCGTTGACGAATTCGAGGGCTGCCTGTCTGTGCCCGGTGCCGCCATGGCGGTTCCCCGCACCGATCGTGCCGTCGCTCGCGGGTTCGACAAGGCCGGCAACCCTCTCGTCATCGAGGGGATGGGTTACTTCGCCCGGTGTCTGCAACATGAGACCGATCACCTCGTCGGCCATACGTATCTCGACCGGCTCTCCAAGCGGGACCGCAAGGACGCACTGCGGCAGATGGAAGACCGCCGTGAGGAGGTCTTCGCGCAACGCGCAAGCAAGGCCGCCAGCTTGGGTCGGTGAGGCGTCGCCAGGGTAGTTCGTGTCAGAGGGCATCGCGCTGACCGCACCATTCCCAGCTGTTTCAAGCCGTGTCACCGCGTTTGTTCCTCAGCCTGGTGACTCTTCTTCGTCGCCTCGGCAGGGGGTCGTCGATGCGCATCTGAGCCTTCCACAGCGCCCAGCCACGGATCCACGCCCGCGCTGTTCTGCCGACGGTGAAGACCGGCCCGACCGGGCTCGACGATCACTACAGTCCAGTCTCATGACGACGGTCACCACGCGCACGGTCGAATACCCGGCCGACGGCCTGACGATGATCGGGCACCTCGCGCTCCCGGCCGGTGTCGACCGCCGGCCCGCGGTGCTGCTCGGACCAGAGGGCACGGGGCTCAGCGACGTCGAGCGCCGCCGGGCCGACGCCCTCGCCGAACTGGGGTACGTGGCGCTGGCCTTCGACCTCCACGGCGGGCGCTATTTGGGCGACCCCGAGGAGATGCTGGCCCGTTGCATGCCGCTGCTCGCCGACCCCGACCGGATGCGGGGCATCGGCCACGCGGCGCTCGACGTGTTGCGCGCCGAACCGCGGACCGACCCCGACCGGATCGCCGCCGTCGGCTACGGCACCGGGGGCGCAATCGGGCTGGAACTCGGGCGCGATGGCGTCAACCTGTGCGCGATCGGGACAGTCAACGCACTGACCACGGGCCGACCGGGCGAGGCGGCGCGCATTCGCTGCCCGGTGTGGGCCGGGGTCGGGTCGGAAGACCCCATCATGCCGCCCGCGCAACGGGACGCGTTCACCGCCGAGATGCAGGCCGCGGGCGTCGACTGGCGCCTCGTGGTCTACGGCGGAGCCCTTCACGCCTTCCACCACCCGCCGGTCGACCAGCCCGTGCTCCCCGGCGTCGGCTACCACCCACGGCACGCGCAGCGAGCCTGGCGCGACGTCGTCGACCTGCTCGCCGAGTGCCTACCCGTGCCGACCCGTAACGAAGTCAGCTAGATGTTGCGGGTAAGGGCTGCCATCGTCATGACACGACAGCGGAGAAAATGACACGGAGCCTGAGAACCTACAATGGCTGTAGCCTCTAGGCTTCGCTGTCAGGCGGCAGCCCTGTGACCTGCGGTTCTTCTCGTTGTCTCAGACCGTGTCGGTGAGATGCCGTCTCAGGAACCTGTCATTTCCTCAGCTCCGAGATCGAGGAGCCGGGCCCGAGCCGGAGAGCTGCCGGCCACCGCCCGACCTCCTTGCAGCCGGGCCCGGCCGGCGCCGCCCGCGCCTTGCGGGCCGCACTGCCAGAACAGACAGCCCTGAGCAGCGCTGAGCAGCACCTGCTCCGGGAGTGGCTGAACCGCCTCGCCTCCGACGGGTCGGGCCGAGTCTGAGAGCGCTACGTCCCGCCGCCGGAAGCTCCCGCTGCGGAAACGTCCCCTGACGAAGCGCTGACCTTTGGTTCGTCGCCTCGTCTCAGCCACTGTCCTCGGCGGATGGTCTCACTCTTGCTGTCCCTTTGCTCGGGCTCGTCTCTCTGATCGCGGCGATCGCTTTGACTCCGAGAGGAGTGAGTTGCATAGGGCGGCCTCGTTGGAAACGAGTGCGAAGGGGACCACCAAGTTCCCGTTCGACTCTGAGGACTTGAGTGACCAGGACTGTTGGGCGAATCCGGAGCTCTGCAGCTGCTGCACTCAAGGTGGGGTACTCCGCTGCGGCTGCGAAGCGGGCGAGCCGTTCCCATGCGTTGGCGCCGGTGAGGGCGGGCCGCAGGATTTCGGGGACAGCCGTGGCAAGGACCTTGGCCTGCAGCGCGTCGGAGTGGCTCGTGCCGCCACGGGGACGCAGAGCAATGCCCAGATCTTGGGCCTGTCGATGCATGTTCGCGGCGCTCATGCCCTTGTCGTGGGCGAGGTCTGTCAGGGTGGGCCCGTGGCCGACGTACTGCGCCTGCAGCCATTCCCGCGAGACAAGCTGAGGCTTTCGGGGGTTGCGGGGCAGGTCGTATCCCTTGGTGGCCACTTTGGTCATGGCTCGGTTCGTTCCACGATCAGGTCGGGGAACGCCGCTGTACAGATCGAGACCGAGATCGGCACTGCTGCGGGCGAACGGTCAGACAGGAGTTCGTCTTTTCGTCTTACTGCCCTGTCCCTTGGGCCAGAAAAGGGCCATCGTCAATGAGAAAGAGACTGCGGAAAAGCGAGCCTACAAGCCGGTGTAGGTCTCGCCGCTCGTGACATGTCGATCTTGCGTGACCTGGGCGTTCTTGGCTGTCTCACGGCCTTGTCACCCATGATCAGTCTCAAATCCGTGGCATTTCCTCGCGAGGGCGAGGTCGAGATCAGGCGGCTTGCCCGTGTCGGCCGAGTACACCACGCTGAGCCCCGAGCACGAGGACTACCGGCGAGCCCAGATCGCGCACCGATGAGCTTCCCGAGCCGCGCTGGTCTATACGCCGGACACCCACGGACGGAAGGCTGGGCCATGCGGAAACTGATCTACGGCATGAACCTGACCCTGGACGGCTACATCGCCGCGGCCGGCGACGACATCGGCTGGAGCGGACCGCCGAGCGACGAGCTGTTCCAGTGGTGGCTCGACCACGAGCAGGCGAGTGGCCTGTCGCTGTATGGGCGCAAGCTATGGGAGACGATGAGCTCCTACTGGCCGACCGGCGACCAGCAGCCCAACGCCACCCCGGCGGAGATCGAGTTCGCGCGGAACTGGCGGGACACGCCGAAGGTGGTGTTCTCCTCGACGATCGACAAGGTCGACTGGAACACCCGCCTGGTCACCGGCGACGCGATCGCCGAGATCACCCGGCTCAAGGCCGAGGACGGCGACCCAATGAACATCGGCGGCGCAACGCTCGCCGGGGCAGCCATGCGCGCCGGGCTGATCGACGAGTACGCGATCGCCGCCTATCCGGTCCTGGTGGGCAGCGGCACGCCGTTCTTCACCGCGCTGGACAGCTGGGTGAACCTGAACCTCCTGGAGACGCGGACGTTTCCCGGCGGCGTGGTCCTGACCAGGTACGAGACGAGGCGCTGAGCAGCAGCACCCACGCGCTAGTCTCACGGTGATGTCGTATACGACATCGGTACGACACGGCCCGTGAGATTACGACATCAGCCGCGAGACCCTACAAAGCCGGCGGTCAGGTCTGGGCCATGTCCACGAAACGGGAGTAGTGGCCCTGGAAGGCCACCGTGATCGTCGCGGTCGGGCCGTTACGGTGCTTCGCCACAATCAGGTCCGCCTCGCCCGCGCGCGGCGACTCCTTCTCGTAGGCGTCCTCCCGGTGCAGCAGGATGACCATGTCGGCGTCCTGCTCGATCGAACCGGATTCACGCAGGTCCGAGACCATCGGCTTCTTGTCCGTCCGCTGCTCCGGGCCACGGTTCAGCTGTGACAGGGCGATGACCGGGACCTCGAGCTCCTTGGCCAGAAGCTTGAGGTTCCGCGACATGTCCGAGACCTCCTGCTGGCGGCTCTCGGGGCGTCTGGCACCACCGGACTGCATCAGCTGGAGGTAGTCGATGACGACCAGTTGCAGGTCGTTGCGCTGTTTCAGACGACGGCACTTGGCGCGGATCTCCATCATCGACAGGTTCGGCGAATCGTCGATGTAGAGCGGAGCCGCGGACACATCCGGCATACGGCGGGCGAGCCGCGTCCAGTCCTCGTCGGTCATGCTGCCCGACCGCATGTGGTGCAGGGCCACCCGTGCCTCGGCCGAGAGCAGTCGCATCGCGATCTCGTTGCGCCCCATTTCGAGGGAGAAGATCACACTTGGCATATTGCTCTTGATCGAACAGGCTCGGGCGAAGTCCAGTGCCAGCGTGGACTTTCCCATCGCGGGGCGGGCCGCGATGACGATCATCTGGCCGGGGTGCAGTCCGTTCGTCAGCGAGTCCAGATCCGTGAAGCCTGTGGGCACACCGGACATCTGGCCGCTGCGTGACCCGATCGCCTCGATCTCGTCGAGCGCGCCCTCCATGATGTCGCCGAGCGGGAGGTAGTCCTCGCTGGTCCGCTGCTCGGTGACGGCATAGATCTCGGCCTGTGCGCTGTTGACGATCTCGTCCACATCGCCGTCGGCCGCGTATCCCATCTGTGTGATGCGGGTGCCCGCCTCGACGAGCCGGCGCAGCACCGCGCGCTCATGGACGATCTCGGCGTAGTACTCGGCGTTGGCCGCCGTCGGGACCGACTGCACCAGAGTGTGCAGATACGAGGCGCCCCCGACGCGGGTGATCTCACCGCGCTTGGTCAGTTCCGCGGCAACCGTGATCGGGTCGGCGGGCTCCCCCTTGGCGTAGAGGTCGAGGATCGCCTGGTAGACGGTCTCGTGCGCGGGGCGGTAGAAGTCGTTCCCCTTGAGGACCTCCACCACATCGGCGATGGCGTCCTTGGAGAGCAGCATGCCGCCCAGCACGGACTGCTCGGCGTCGAGGTCCTGCGGTGGTACGCGTTCGAAGCCCGAGCCCCCTGACCAGTCCTCGCGGCCCGGGGCCTGCCGGTCGGCCCTTCCGCGCTCGCCGCCGCCGCGGGGTGAGCGGGAGGCCGGAAGGCGGTCACCCGGGCCCATGTCCGCCGCCCAGGGATCTTCCGTGTCCTGCTGACTCACCCCGACACCTCCTCCCGTCCGCGACGCGCGCCCTGCCGGGCCCGGCGTACACCCGGCTCCCCCGTGCCGTGTCCTTCTTACGGCACGGCTCTGACACATAAGACGCCCGGCTCCGGGTCCGGCGCGTCGAGTTCACTGGGGTGTCGAGGGCCGGAACGGGCGGCGGGCGCCGCACCACGGTAGGCCCGCCGCCACCGTCAGCCAAGATGGTTATCCACAGGCCGTGTGGATGAGTGGACCCAGCCTGTGGAGAAGCCCGCCAAACCTGTGCACAGTCCGGGGGAAAGCGCTGTGGACAAACAGACGATCGCCCCACGATCACCGTCCTGACCTGCAAGGTTCCCATCCACCGGCTGTGCAGAAGAAAAACTTCCACCAGTGACTCAAGATCGCGACAAACGGCGCAGAGAAGATCGCCCCACCGAGCACCAGGTAAGGGATGAAGCACGATTGTGTCTCTTACCTGTGGAAGATTACATTGGAGCCCATGACGCAGGCTCCCGCGACCGCGAAACGCAGCAGACGCCACGATCGCGAGATCGTCGCACTCGCGCTGCCCGCCTTCGGCGCACTCGTCGCGGAACCCCTCTTCGTCATGGTCGACAGCGCGATCGTCGGCCACCTCGGCACCCCGCAACTGGCCGGCCTCGGTATCGCGGCCGCCATGCTGGTGACCGCTGTCAACGTCTTCGTCTTCCTCGCCTATGCCACGACCGCGGCCGTCGCGCGGCGTGTCGGTGCGGGCGATCTCCAGGCGGCGATCCGCCAGGGCATGGACGGCATCTGGCTCGCCCTGCTCCTCGGCATCGCCGTCGTCGCCGCGGGCCTTCCCGCCTCCCCCGCACTCGTCGACCTCTTCGGTGCCTCCGACACCGCGGCCCCGTATGCAGTGACCTATCTGCGGATCAGCGCCCTGGGGATCCCGGCGATGCTGGTCGTGCTGGCCGCCACCGGAATCCTGCGGGGCCTCCAGGACACGCGCACCCTCCTGTACGTCGCGGTCGGAGGCTTCGCCGCCAACGCCGCACTGAATGCGGGGCTCGTCTACGGCGCCGGGCTCGGCATCGCCGGCTCCGCCTGGGGCACGGTCATCGCCCAGTGCGGGATGGCCGCGGCGTACCTCACCGTCGTGGTGCGAGGAGCGAAGAAGCACGGCGCCTCCCTGCGCCCCGACGCGGCGGGCATCCGTGCCAGCGCCCAGGCCGGGGCGCCGCTCCTGGTCCGTACGCTGTCGCTGCGCGCCATCCTGCTGATTGCGACGACAGTCGCCGCCCGGCTCGGGGACCCCGAAGTCGCCGCGCACCAGGTCGTCCTCACTCTCTGGTCGCTGCTGGCGTTCGCGCTGGATGCCATCGCCATCGCCGGACAGGCCATCATCGGGCGCTACCTGGGGGCCGAGGACGTGGCCGGAGCGAAGGCCGCCTGCCGGCGCATGGTCGAGTGGGGCATCGCGGCAGGGCTGGTACTGGGACTGCTGGTGGTACTCGCCCGGCCGTTGATCCTGCCGATCTTCACCAGTGACCCTGCCGTACACGAACTGCTGCTTCCGGCACTCCTGGTGGTTGCCTGCGCCCAGCCGGTCTCGGGCGTGGTCTTCGTCCTGGACGGCGTACTGATGGGGGCGGGAGACGGGCCGTACCTGGCGTGGGCGATGATCGCGACCCTGGCGGTCTTCGCACCCGTGGCCCTCGCCGTGCCGAGCCTCGGAGGTGGACTCACCGCGCTGTGGTGGGTCATGGGGCTGATGATGGCGGTCCGTCTGCTCACCCTCGCGGTCAGGGCCCGCTCGGGCCGCTGGATCGTCACCGGCGCCACGCGCTGACCGGTCGCCCGGGCCGGACGCGCTCTACGAGGCCGGGGTTCCCGGCACACGAGTCCGCGACGTACGGGTGCCGAGCCGTCGGCGCGAGCGCCGTTCCTGCCTCGGCGGCGGCCATCAGCCTACGCCGTCGAAGACACCGTCCCTGCCACGGTCCGCTCCCGCCCAACGACCGCATCAATCAGGGAGGCGAGGCTCGGAGTGGAGCACCGTCGAGCGTGACTGGGGCCGGGCGCCTCCGGCCGGGGGCTGGGAAGTCGGGCTCCGGTCCCGTGCTGGAGCCGGGGCTCGGGTTCAGGCCCGCGGCCTCGGCCGCGCGTCACGCTGGGAACTGGGCCTCAGCGCTGGAGCTCGGGGTGGAGCCAGGGCCCGGGTTCAGGCCCGCGGCCTCCGCCGGGCATCAGGCTGGGAGGGCGGGCTGACGTGGGGCTCGGCTGCGCGTCGGGCTTCGGGCCGCGGCGGCCGACTGTGCTGGTCCGCCGCGGCCCGAAGCACGAGCGACCGGTCCGACGTGTAACGCGCACGGCGAAGGGCCGCACCCGGAGGTGCGGCCCTTCGATACGAGCGCAGCGAATTACGCGGCGACGACCTCGACGCCGACCTTGGCGGCGACATCGGCGTGCAGACGCACGGACACCTGGTGCGAGCCAAGGGTCTTGATCGGCGAGCCGAGCTCGATACGGCGCTTGTCCACGTCCGGACCGCCGGCGGCCTTGATCGCCGAGGCGATGTCGGCCGGGGTGACGGAGCCGAAGAGACGGCTGGCCTCACCCGAGCGGGTGGCCAGTCGCACCTTCACGTTCTCGAGCTGGGCCTTGACCTCGTTGGCCTGCTCGATCGTGGCGATCTCGCGGATCTTGCGACCGCGGCGGATCTGCTCGACGTCCTTCTCGCCACCCTTGGTCCAGCGGATCGCGAAACCACGCGGGACCAGGTAGTTGCGAGCGTAGCCGTCCTTGACGTCCACGACGTCGCCGGCGGTGCCGAGGCCGGAGACCTCGTGCGTGAGGATGATCTTCATGATTCGGTCATCCTCCCTTAGCGAGCCGTCGAGGTGTAGGGCAGCAGCGCCATCTCTCGGCTGTTCTTCACGGCCGTGGCGACATCGCGCTGGTGCTGGGTGCAGTTGCCGGTGACCCGGCGGGCACGGATCTTGCCGCGGTCGGAAATGAACTTCCGCAGCAGGTTCGTGTCCTTGTAGTCGACGTAGGAGATCTTCTCCTTGCAGAACACGCAAACCTTCTTCTTAGGCTTGCGAGCAGGCGGCTTCGCCATTGTCTCTCTCCAGTGTGATCAAGAAGTTTGTGCTGGTCGCCCGACCAGACCGCGGTCGCGGCCTAGAAGGGCGGCTCGTCCGAGTAGCCACCGCCGGAGCCGGAGCCGCCGCCCCAGCCACCGCCGCCACCGCCCTGCTGGCCACCGCCGGCCGGCGCACTGGTGGCCCACGGGTCGTCGGCGGGAGCACCGCCGCCGCCCTGCTGGCCGCCACCGGGGCCGCCGCCCCAGCCGCCGCCACCCTGGCCGCCACCGCCGCCGTATCCACCCTGGCCACCACGGCCGGTGGTCTTGGTGACCTTGGCCGTGGCATTGCGCAGGCTGGCGCCGACCTCGTCGACATCCAGCTCGTAGACCGTGCGCTTGACGCCCTCGCGGTCCTCATAGGACCGCTGCTTCAGCCGGCCCTGCACGATGACGCGCATACCGCGCTGGAGCGACTCGGCGACGTTCTCCGCCGCCTGACGCCACACCGAGCACGTGAGGAAGAGGCTCTCGCCGTCCTTCCACTCGTTGGTCTGGCGGTCGAAGGTGCGGGGAGTGGACGCGACGCGGAACTTCGCGACCGCCGCACCGGACGGGGTGAAGCGCAGCTCGGGGTCGTCGACGAGATTGCCGACGACCGTGATGACGGTCTCGCCTGCCATGGGTGAACCTCTCGGCGGGTGTGCTGCTTGGCTGCTTGCTACTCGAACCCGGTTACCGCTGAACCCTCAGTCGTCGAGGACTGAGATGTCAGTGGGTCTCGGGACGGAGGACCTTGGTCCGGAGGACCGACTCGTTCAGGTTCATCTGACGGTCGAGCTCCTTGACGACACCAGGCTCGGCCTGGAGGTCGATGACCGAGTAGATGCCCTCGGGCTTCTTGTTGATCTCGTACGAGAGACGACGACGGCCCCAGGTGTCGACCTTCTCCACCTTTCCATTGCCCTCACGGACAACGGAAAGGAAGTTCTCGATCAGCGGGGAGACAGCGCGCTCCTCGAGATCGGGGTCGAGGATGACCATCACCTCGTAGTGACGCATGTTGAACCCACCTCCTCTGGACTCAGCGGCCACGGTCTTTCCGTGGCAGGAGGGTCGTGATGCGTAGCAAAGGTATCGGCTGCCACTGACAGCCGGTGCCAGTCCCGGTCGGGGCCGGCATGTGGCCTGGACAGACACCAGTGCAGACCGTACAGAGTACCTGCATCGAGCCTTCCGGTTGAAATCCGGACTCGGATGGCCGCAATCTGTACACATCGGGTGTGTGCGGCGCTACAGTACGCCGCTTATCGCCAGGAGGTACCCATGGCGCAACCAGTCCGACAACACCGCGGTCCTCTCTCCACCCTGAGCTCTGTCCTCAACAGCGACGGCAAGGCGCATCCCGTGGAGAACACCTTCGTGGCCGCGACCCTGGTGCTCGGTGCGGTCGCCTTCATCACGGCACAGTTCGACAGCCTCCATCTGGTCAGTTCCTGGACCGGCCTGGTCGGCGTCCTGTCCGGGTCATGGGGACAGATGATCTCGGTGACCACGGGTGAGCGCTTCCTTCTGGTCATTGGGCTCGGCGCGGCCGCGGTCGGCTTCTTCCTCGGCATGGCCCACGGCGGCCTCTTCGGCGGGGTACTCGGTTAGAGCGGCGTACTCGGCTGGCGAGGGTTCCCGGAGGGGCGCGGGACGTCGAAGGACCGTCCCCAGGAGGGCACAGACCTTGGCGCAGTAGGCTTCCCGGCGAGAGCCGGAGCCCCGACCCTGGGGACAAACCTGCCGAGGAGCGCCCCGCATGAGCTTGACCCTGAGGACCATCAGCCGTGAGCAGCATCTGGCGTACATCCAGAGCCTGCCCGCGGCGAGCCACATGCAGGTCCCGGCATGGGCCGACGTCAAGGCGGAGTGGCGCTCCGAGAACCTCGGCTGGTTCGACAAGAACGGTGAACTGGTCGGTGCGGGCCTGGTGCTCTACCGGCAGCTGCCCAGGATCAAGCGCTATCTCGCTTATATGCCCGAGGGGCCGGTCATCAACTGGTTCTCCCCGAACCTCGAGGACTGGCTGCAGCCCATGCTGGCCCATCTCAAGCAGCAGGGCGCCTTCTCCGTGAAGATGGGTCCGCCGGTGGTCATCCGTCGGTGGGATGCCGGAGCGATCAAGTCGGGCATCCAGAATCCGGATGTGAAGCGACTGCGCGATGTCGAGGCCACCCACATCGAGCCCCGTGCCTTCGAGGTCGCGGACCGGCTTCGCCGGATGGGCTGGCAGCAGGGCGAGGACGGCGGCGCCGGATTCGGCGATGTGCAGCCCCGCTACGTCTTCCAGGTACCGCTGGAGAACCGCTCTCTCGAGGACGTGCACAAGGGCTTCAACCAGCTGTGGCGTCGCAATATCAAGAAGGCCGAGAAGGCGGGCGTCGAGGTCGTCCAGGGGGGCTACGACGACCTGGCCGAGTGGCAGCGGCTCTACGAGATCACCGCCGAGCGCGACCAGCCCTCGGCCGCTCGGCTACTTCCAGCGGATGTGGAAGGCCCTCAACGCCGAGGACCCCAACCGGATGCGGCTCTACTTCGCCACGCACGAGGGCGAGGCCGTCGCGGCCGCCACCATGCTGATCGTGGGCGGCCACGTCTGGTACTCCTATGGCGCCTCCGCCAACCACAAGCGCGAGGTCAGGCCCTCGAACGCGATGCAGTGGCGCATGCTGCGCGACGCCTACGCGCTCGGAGCGAGCGTCTACGACCTGCGCGGCATCAGCGACTCCCTCGACGAGAACGACCACCTCTTCGGGCTGATCCAGTTCAAGGTCGGCACCGGAGGGCAGGCTGCCGAGTACCTCGGCGAATGGGACTTCCCCCTCAACAAGGTGCTGCACAAGGCGCTCGACTTCTACATGTCGCGCCGCTGACGGCCCCGGTACGAACGCCCCCGACGTCCCCGACTCCGACGCTCCCGACCCCGACTTCACTGTCGCCCACGTTCTCTGCTTCATACCTCCTATACACCGCAGATACGAGAGAGGTTCCGGACCGCCATGGCGCTCACCCTCTACGTCGACACCACGCGCTGGCGGGCGCATCACCAGTCGGTGATCCAGCAGTTCCCGGGGCTCGTCCCGGTCTGCAAGGGCAACGGCTACGGCTTCGGCCACGAGCGCCTCGCCGAGGAAGTCACCCGCTTCCGATCCGACATCATCGCGGTCGGGACGACGTACGAAGCCGCCCGGATGAAGGACTACTTCGGCGGCGATCTGCTGGTTCTCACCCCCTTCCGCCGCGGCGAGGAACCGGTGCCACTGCCCGACCGGGTGATCCGCTCGGTGTCATCCGTCGAGGGTGTGCACGGACTGGTGGGGGCGCGCGTCGTCATCGAGGTCATGAGCAGCATGAAGCGGCACGGCGTGAGCGAGCACGACCTGCCCATGCTGCACGCGGCGATCGAGGACGTACGTCTGGAGGGCTTCGCCCTCCACCTCCCGCTGGACCGGACGGACGGCTCCGACGCGGTCGAGGAGGTCATCACCTGGATGGACCGTCTTCGCGCCGCCCGTCTGCCGCTGCACACGATGTTCGTCAGCCATCTCCAGGCCGAAGAACTCGCCCGCCTCCAGCAGCAGTTCCCGCAGACCCGCTTCCGGGCACGGATCGGCACCCGGCTGTGGCTCGGCGACCACGACGCCACCGAGTACCGGGGTGCAGTCCTGGACGTCACGCGGGTCGCGAAGGGTGACCGCTTCGGCTACCGCCAGCAGCGGGCAGCCTCGGACGGCTACCTGGTGGTCGTGGCCGGCGGTACATCCCATGGTGTGGGTCTGGAGGCCCCGAAGGCCCTGCACGGCGTGATGCCGCGCGCCAAGGGCGTGGCCCGGGCCGGTCTGGCGACCGTCAACCGCAATCTCTCGCCCTTCGTCTGGGCCGGCAAACAGCGCTGGTTCGCCGAACCACCGCACATGCAGGTCTCCATCCTGTTCGTGCCCAGCGATGCCCCCGAGCCGAAGGTCGGGGAGGAACTGGTGGCCCATCTCCGGCACACCACGACCCAGTTCGACCGCGTGGTCGACCGGTAGGACCTGGCCGGACGAGCGCCCGTTCCGGACGGGACGTACTCCGGAGAGACGGGCCCCTGACGAGACGGCCCGGAGCCGCCGCGGCGCGACTCCGGGTCCTTTCTCATGGCCGGTGCGGCCGGCCCAGCACGTACACCGGCGTGCCCTCCGCCGTCACTCCCGACTGCCGGATGCAGCCCGTCTCCAGCAGCACGCACAGGCCGTCGCATACGCGGTCGGCCGAGAGCCCGGTCCGGGCGGCGATCGACTCCGGGGTGCGGCTGAGCTGTCCCCACGCCACCATCAACGGCACGATGTGCAGCGCCACGGCCAGAACCTCATCCGTGAGGGCGCACCTCGTCCTCCAGTCCGCCAGCACCGCCTCGGCGGACACCTCGGGCCGCCGGGGCCCGGACTCGCGCTCCCGCTCGGGCCCCGCGGACCGGGCCCGCATACGCTCGGCGATCCGCTCCAGCGAGTCCGCGATCCGTGCCATGGAGCGCACCAGGTCAAGCTGCGCGTCGACGCTCTCCCGCCGGGGGCACACCACGTCCCGCCGCACTGCGGCCAACTCCTCGTCGAGCCGTGCGTTCCGCTCCTCGACAGCGGCGATCATGTCGATCACCGCATCGGGCATGGCATAGAACGGCAGTCCACGGGACGTACCCCAGCGCGGCCGCGGCTGCACCTCGGACTCGGCCAGGGCGTAGGAGCCGTCCCGCTGCACCATGAGGACGACCTCGGAGACCCAGCGCTTGAACAGCTCGGCCTCGGGCTTGGCGCAGCCGTTGACGAGCGTGATGAGTCCCTGAAGATCCACCATCGTCGTCGACTTCCTGAGCCCTCGGCCGGCCAGGTTGAGGAAGGTATCGCTCCCGTCGACGGTCCGTGCCAGCTCCTCGAGGGTGGCGGCGTGCTCGACCGGCACCTGCCGGGCGAAGACCGCCACCGGTGTGTCCGTGTAGCCCAGGACACGCGCCAGGTCGGCGGCGGGGAACCAGTGCCGGCCGCCCGGCATGGTCAGCCTGCGGATTCGTGCGCCCGTCGCCGCGTAGACGAAATCGCCGATGTCGATGGCTTCGCGCGCGCTCGCTCCGATCGACGATTCACCGTGTTCGCTCATGGCGAAGCACCACCTCCGCCGCGCACCTTAAGTGACGACAGAAGTGAACTTCACCCACAACTGTGGAAGTTCACTCCATAGATGCTGAATGCGCCGTTCCGTGCCGTTGAACTCCCCACTGCACGTACGTCCCTTCGCCATAGTGCGCGGCGTGCCGTGCGTGCCGCCGGTGCCCGAGGACGAACACGTCGGGGGCCCCGTCCAGGACGCCGCCCGAAGGATCGTCCGAGCCGTCTCGCCGCACCACGTCCCGCTCCGGCAGCAGCACGTCCCGTACCACCACGGCGCACAGATACAGGGTTCCCAGCAGATGGATCAGGATCGCGAGCTGGTAGCCCTCCGTCGGCAACCCTTGGTGTTTGTCCCCGCTGGAGGTGTACGCGAGGTACATCCAGATCCCGAGGAAGTACATGACCTCGCAGGCCTGCCAGATCAGGAAGTCCCGCCACCGCGGGCGCGCCAGTGCGGCGAGGGGGATCAGCCACAGAACGTACTGCGGCGAGTACACCTTGTTCACCAGGATGAAGACGGAGACGACCAGGAAGGCCAGCTGTGCGAAGCGCGGGCGACGGGGGGCGGAGAGGGCCAGGGCCGCGATACCGGCACACAGCAGCAGCGTGAGCGCGGTGGCCCAGGCGTTCGCACCCTCCAGGGGATCGCCCGTGCGCTGCGAAATGATCAGCCAGAACGAGCCGAAGTCGACCGGGCGCTCCTGGCTGAAGATATAGAACTTCTTCCATCCCTCCGGTGCGAGCGCCATCACTGGCCCATTCACCACGAGCCAGGCGACGACCGCCCCGCCCGCGGCAGTGCCGAACGTCCGCCAGCGCCCAGCCCGCCAGCACAGCACGAACAGCGGTCCGAGCAGCAGCGCCGGATAGAGCTTGGCGGCGGTCGCCAGACCGATCAGCACCCCCGTGGCGAGCGGGCGGCTGCGCGACCACATCAGCAGCGCGGCCGCGGTCAGCGCGACGGCGAGGAGGTCCCAGTTGATCGTTGCCGTGAGCGCGAAGGCAGGAGCGAGGGCGACGAGCAGCGCGTCCCAGGGGCGGCGCCGGTGCGTGCGCGCCACACAGACGGCGACGATCGCAGTGCAGATCAGCAGCATGCCCGCGTTGACCAGCCAGTAGATCTGCTCACGGTCCTGGAGGCCGCCGCCGTCCGGGACCGGCCAGGAGGCGGCCTCCATGAAGAGCCCTGTGAGGACCGGATACTCCAGATACTCCATGTCTCCGGGCAGCCGGTCGAAGTACGGGACCAGGCCGTCCGCGAAGCCGCGTGCCTTGTAGAGATGCGGAATGTCCGAGTAACACGCGTGTGTGTACTGGCTGCCCGCCCCGAAGAACCAGCCGCCGTTGTAGCACGGCAGCTTCTGCACCATTCCCAGCGCAAACATCCCGATGGCCACGAGTGCGATGATCCGCACCGGTGTCCACCAGCCCGCGCCGAGCAGCGCGCGACGGCCGACCGGTCCGCCGATCAGCTCGCTGCCGGCGGCGGCGACCTTGTCCTGGACCGTGGGCCGTGCGGGCCGCCGGTCCTCGTGCACGCTCGTCATGGGGCACATCCTGCCGCACGCGACCGTACGACGGAGCCCCCGCCCGGTCGACCGGGCGGGGGCTGTGTCGTGTACGTGACGGGGGAGCGCTCACTCGCGGCGGGTACTCGTCGGCCCGCCGAAGAGACCGCCACCGTTGGAGTTGCCGTTCCCCCCGCCACCGCTGGGTGGCGTCGGAGTACCGGAAGTGCCGGAATCCGTACCGCCGTCGGCCCCCGCGTCCGTACCGTCGTCGCCGCCGTTCGCCCCTCCGGGCTCACAATTCGGATCGAACACACCGCAGGTGGGCGACGGGCTCGGGGAGGTGGGCGGTGTACTGCTGGGCGTCTCGGAGGGTGTTTCCGAGGGCGTCTGGGTGGGGGTGTCGGACGGCGTCGGGGTCGGGGTGGGGGCACCGTCCTGGTCGACCTTGGACCCGATCGGCTCCGCCGCCGGGAAGGGCTCGTCCGGCGTGCCCTTGAGGGCCGCCTTCATGTAGTCGGTCCAGATCTCCGTGGGGATGGCACCACCGTGGATGGAGTCGAAGCCACCCGTGCCGTTCATGGAGAGCAGTTTCCGGTGCTCCGGATCCGTCCGGAACATGGTGACGGCCGTCGAGAGCTGCTTGGTGTAGCCCACGAACCACGCCGACTTGTTCTTGTCGGTGGTACCGGTCTTCCCCGCCGCCGCACGTTCCAGCGCCCTGGCCTTCTTCGCAGTGCCGTTCTGGATGACGTTCTCCAGGACCTTCGTCACGTTGTTCGCGACGTTGTTCGTCATGGCCTGCTGGGACTTGGGCTTCTCGAAGCCGTCCAGCTCCTGGCCGCCCTGCTCGACCTTGGTGACCGAGTACGGCTCCACGTGGACGCCGGAGGTGGCGAAGGTGCCGTACGAGTCGGCCATGCGGATGGCGCTCGGGGTGGACGTTCCGATGGAGAAGGAGGCATTGAGCCGGTCCATGCTGTCCTTCAGAATGCCGGTCGATTCAGCGACCTTCTGCACGTTCTGCAGGCCGACGTCGATGCCGAGTTGCACGAACGGCGTGTTGACCGACTGCTCCATCGCCTTTTCCAGCGTGATGTAGCCGTGGCGTGTCGGACTTTCGTTCTTCTGGCGGAACGGCTGACCGTCCTCGGTCCGGATGAGCTCGCCGTTGCGGTCCTTGATCGGCAGCATGTCGTTGCCGTTGTACTTGCTCTGGGGCGAGATCCCCTGACCGTCGCTCTTCAGCGTGCCGTACTCCATTGCGGCCGCGAGGACGTAGGGCTTCCAGGTCGACCCGACAGGAACACCGGAGGTGTCCGCGTTGTTGTTGAAGTGACTCTGGTCGTATCCCTCGCCGCCGTAGAGCGCGACAATCTTGCCGTTGTTGGGATCGACCGAGGCGCCACCGAACTGCACGGACTTGTCCTCGTCACGCTTCTTCGCGTCGAGGTACTGCTTCCGTGAGGCCCTGACCGACTTCTCGAGCGCCTCGGTCTTCGACTTGTTGAAGGTCGTGTGGATCTGGAAGCCGCCCTTGGACAGGTCGTCCGGAGTCAGATCGGGCCGCTTCTTGAGGACGTACTTCTGAGCCGTCTCGACGAGGTACCCGTTCTGGCCCGACAGCCCCTTGGCCATCTTCGGGTCCTTCGGCTTCGGGAACCCCTGCTGGATGTACTTGTCCCGCTGGGCCGCGCTCATCCGGCCCACCGACACCTCACGCCCGAGGGTCCAGGCCCACCGGTCCTTGGCCCGTTTCGTGTTGGCGGCCTTGGAGGCGTTGTCCCCGATGCCGCCTGCCGGGTCGTAGAGGTTCGGGCCGTTCAGAGTCGCCGACAGGAAGGCGCCCTCGCTGGCGGTGAGCTTGTCGCAGTCCTTGCCGTAGTACGCCTGAGCCGCCGCCTGGATGCCGTAGGCACCCCGCCCGTAATACGCCGTATTCAGATATCCGGCGAGGATTTTGTCCTTCGGCTCGGTGGCCCCGACCTTTATCGAGATGAACAGTTCCTTCGCCTTACGGGTGAGGGTCTGCTCCTGGGACAGCATGGCGTTCTTGACGTACTGCTGGGTGATCGTAGAACCACTCTGAGTGCTGCCACCCCTGGCCATGTTGAACACGGCACGGGCAATGCCCATGGGGTCGACACCGGAGTCGTCATAGAACGTGGCGTTCTCTGCCGAGATCACCGCGTCCTGCATCGACTTCGGGATCGAGGTGATCGGGACGATCTGGCGGTTCACCTCACCACCGGTCGACGCCATCTGCGTGCCGTCGGACCAGTAGTAGACGTTGCTCTGCGCCTCGGCCGCCTCGTTGGGGTTCGGCTTCTCCACCAGCGCCAGCGCGATACCCGCGCCGCCGACGATCAGGCCGAAGAAGACGACAGCGCTGCCCAGCACCTGCTTCCACGACGGTACCCAGCGGCGGAATCCGTAGCGGCCCGAGCGCGGGTAATCGATCAGGCGCTTCCTCTCCGGCTCACGGGCAGCGGCACGGCCGCGGCCGCCCCGGCCACCGCCGTCGTGACCGACGGCGGCCCGTCGTCTGCCTCCACCGCTTCGCTGGGCGGCGCGGCGCGCCTCCGCACGCCCACCATAGGTTCGCTCCTCACCCGCCGGGCCGACGGACCCGGTGGTGCCGCGCTGGGGCGCGGCTCGGCGGCCGGACGGCTGCTGCCCTCCGCGCCGGGCCGCAGCGCGCCCACCGCCCTGCGACGGCGGTTGCTTGCGACGGTGCTCGCTCATGGAACAGCTACTCCTCGGGCAGGCGCTATCGCCTGACAGCGACAGTTGACTTTCGGTCCCCCCCAAGTACGGACCTGTCCCCACGGGCGACAGGCCGCACTGCACCAGCGACGAGGACGTCCCCTGGCGCACTTTGGTTCCCGGTGGTCTGCATGGCGCACAGACTACGCACGGTCAAAACCCGCGCAGCACGCATCTTCACCCCAAATCAGTCTTGTTGATTCCTACGAATCGGCGATGTGACGCCGTTCACCGCGCCCCCTCTTGTCGGAGCCGGACGGCCGTTCTATCGTCTGGATGTATCGATTCGATACATCAGCTCGGCATAAGGTCCGGCATCGAGGATGAAGGAGACAGGGGAGGCGAAGGATGAGCAGACGCTCCGGCATCCTCGAGTTCGCCGTCCTCGGGCTGCTCCGTGAGTCGCCGATGCACGGCTACGAGCTGCGCAAGCGCCTCAACACCTCGCTGGGCGTCTTCCGCGCGTTCAGTTACGGCAGCCTCTATCCCTGCCTCAAGACGCTGGTCGGTCAGGGGTGGTTGATCGAGGAGCCGGGCAGCGCCCCGGAGGACGCACTCGCCGCATCGCTGGCCGGCCGACGGGCGAAGATCGTCTACCGGTTGACGGCGGAGGGGAAGGAGCACTTCGAGGAGCTCCTGGCCCACTCCGGTCCGGACGCATGGGAGGACGAGCACTTCGGCGTCCGCTTCGCGTTCTTCGGACAGACCTCGCGGGACGTACGGATGCGGGTGCTGGAAGGGCGCCGCAGCCGGCTGGAGGAGCGTCTCGAGAAGATGCGCGCCTCCCTTGCCCGCACTCGCGAGCGGCTGGACGACTACACCCTCGAGCTGCAGCGGCACGGCATGGAGTCCGTGGAGCGGGAGGTCCGCTGGCTCAACGAGCTCATCGAGAGCGAGCGGGCCGGGCGTGACCAGCGCCCCGCCACCGGCTCCGGGCCCGCCGCCGGGCAGCCCGCATCGCAGCACTCTCAGGACCAGTCAGGAAGCACGGGCGGCCTGCCCCGGGACCGGGGTAGTTCCCGGCCGGATCCGTCCGACGACACCGCCAAGTGAGGTCCTGCATCCCGCAGGGCTTCGTCGAGTACACACAGGGAGCAACCGGAATGGGTTCGGTTCGCGTAGCCATCGTCGGCGTGGGCAACTGCGCCGCCTCGCTGGTGCAAGGCGTCGAGTACTACAAGGACGCCGACCCGAAAAGCCGCGTGCCGGGTCTGATGCACGTGCAGTTCGGCGACTATCACGTGCGTGACGTCGAGTTCGTGGCCGCTTTCGACGTCGACGCGAAGAAGGTCGGCCAGGACCTCGCGCACGCCATCGACGCCAGCGAGAACAACACCATCAAGATCTGCGACGTGCCGCCGACCGGCGTCACCGTCCAGCGCGGCCACACTCTTGACGGTCTGGGCAAGTACTACCGCCAGACCATCGAGGAGTCCGATGAGGCTCCGGTCGACATCATCCGGGTCCTCAAGGACAAGCAGGTCGACGTCCTGGTCTGCTACCTGCCGGTGGGCTCCGAGGACGCCGCCAAGTTCTACGCGCAGTGCGCCATCGACGCCGGGGTCGCCTTCGTCAACGCCCTCCCCGTCTTCATCGCGGGCACCAAGGAGTGGGCGGACAAGTTCACCGAGGCGGGTGTTCCCATCGTCGGTGACGACATCAAGTCGCAGGTCGGCGCCACCATCACGCACCGTGTGATGGCCAAGCTCTTCGAGGACCGGGGTGTCATCCTGGACCGCACGATGCAGCTGAACGTCGGCGGCAACATGGACTTCAAGAACATGCTCGAGCGGGAGCGCCTGGAGTCCAAGAAGATCTCCAAGACCCAGTCCGTCACCTCGCAGATCCGCGACCGCGAGCTGGGGGATGACAACGTCCACATCGGCCCGTCGGACTACGTCGCCTGGCTGGACGACCGCAAGTGGGCGTATGTACGCCTCGAGGGCCGTGCGTTCGGCGACGTCCCGCTGAACCTGGAGTACAAGCTCGAGGTCTGGGACTCCCCCAACTCCGCGGGCGTCATCATCGATGCGCTGCGGGCCGCGAAGATCGCCAAGGACCGTGGCATCGGTGGCCCGATCCTGTCGGCCTCCTCGTACTTCATGAAGTCGCCCCCGGTGCAGTACTACGACGACGAGGCACGCGAGAACGTCGAGAAGTTCATCAACGGTGAGGTCGAGCGCTAGTCGAGATCTCGGCACGTTTCAGCGAGCGCCGTTGGTTCTCGTGATCACAGGCCCCTGGGCAATCCGCCCAGGGGCCTGTGCGCTGTGTGAGGCTGTGACTCATGGCTGTTGTGCGTGATCTGCGCGTGCTGCTACGGCTGCGCGACTTCCGCCGCCTGCTGGCCGTCCGTCTCCTCTCGCAGTCCGCCGACGGCGTCTACCAGGTCGCGCTCGCCACCTATGTCGTCTTCTCTCCGGAGAGGGAGACTTCTCCCGCCGCCATCGCCTCGGCGATGGCCGTGCTGCTCCTGCCTTACTCCGTGATCGGGCCTTTCGCGGGCGTTCTGCTGGACCGATGGCAGCGGCGCCAGGTCCTGCTCCATGGCAATTCCCTCCGGGCCGTGTTCGCGTCCGGTACGGCACTGCTGATCGTCGGCGGAGTGCCCGACTGGCTCTTCTATGCGTCCGCACTGTCGGTGACCGCGGTGAATCGCTTCGTCCTGGCAGGGCTCTCAGCGGCCTTGCCACACGTTGTCGACAGCAAGCGCCGACTGGTGATGGCCAACGCGGTCTCCCCGACGGCCGGGACCCTGGCTGCCACGGCGGGCGGCGGCCTGGCGTTCCTGGTTCGCCTCGTTGGCTGGGACTCGGACGCCGTGACGGTGCTGCTGGGCGCGGCGCTGTATCTGTGCGCGGCGCTCGCGTCCCTGCGGATGCGGCGCGGGCTGCTGGGCCCTGATCCCGCACTGGTCCAGCCCGGAGTGCGCGCGGCCCTCGCAAGCACCGTCCACGGGATGATCGCCGGCGTACGCCATCTCTCGGATCGGCGCCCCGCGGCGCGCGCCCTTGCCGCGATGACGCTGATGCGCTTCTGCTACGGCGCACTGACGGTGATGGTCCTGATGCTGTGCCGGTACGCATGGTCGGACACAGATTCGAGAGGGCTCGCCCTGCTCGGCCTGGCGCTCGCCGTCTCGGGTGCGGGCTTCCTCACGGCGGCGGTGGTCACGCCGTGGGCTGTCGAACGGCTCAGGGGGTTCGACCGACTGGGACCGGACGTCCGGCTGCGCTGGGTGGTCGTGTGTGCTGGCATCGCCGCAGTACTGGAGCCCGCACTCGGCCTTCCCTTCCTGCCCGGGCCGATGCTGGTCGCTGCCTTCATCTTGGGCCTGACCAGCCAGGGCTCGAAAATCGCCACCGACACCGTCGTCCAGGCAACGGTGGATGACGCGTTCCGCGGCCGGATCTTCTCGCTCTACGACGTGCTCTTCAACATCGCCTTCGTCGGAGCGGCTGGGGTGGCTGCTCTGATGCTGCCCCCGGACGGCCGGTCGCCCCTGCTGGTGGCGACTGTCGCTGTTCTCTACGGCATTGTCGCGGTGGCCACGGGTCAGCCCCGGTCGACCTGAGGAGGGCTGTGTTTCACGTGAAACATCGCGAAGCCCGGACAGCCCTCACTCCGTGCGGCTCCGCCGTCCATGTTTCACGTGAAACATGGACGGCGGAGCCATATCTCAGTCATCAGATGAGGCCTGGGAAGCCCACCACTCCTTGAGCGCGGCCGCAGCACCGTCCTGCCCCATCGGGCCATGTTCCAGTCGGAGCTCCAGCAGGTGCTTATAGGCCTGACCGACGACCGGGCCCGGCCCCAGACCGAGAATCGCCATGATCTGATTGCCGTCGAGATCGGGCCGGATCGAGTCCAGTTCCTCCTGCTCCTGAAGCCGCGCAATGCGCTCCTCGAGCCCGTCGTAGGCCGCCGACAGCGCGTTCGCCTTCCGCTTGTTGCGCGTCGTGCAGTCCGATCGGGTCAGCTTGTGCAGCCGGTCCAGCAAGGGCCCCGCGTCACGCACATACCGACGGACAGCCGAATCGGTCCACTCGCCGGTGCCGTAGCCGTGGAAGCGCAGATGGAGTTCGACCAGCCGCGAGACATCCTTCACCAGATCGTTGGGGTACTTCAGTTTGCTCATCCGCGCCTTGGTCATCTTTGCGCCGACCACCTCATGGTGGTGGAAGGAGACCCGGCCATCCGATTCAAAGCGCCGCGTCTTCGGCTTCCCGATGTCATGCAGCAGGGCGGACAGCCGCAGCACCAGGTCGGGCTCGCCTTCCTCCAGATCGATGGCCTGCTCCAGCACGGTCAGCGAGTGCTCGTACACGTCCTTGTGACGGTGGTGCTCGTCACGCTCCAGCCGCAGCGCCGAGATCTCGGGGAGCACCCGATCCGCCAGGCCGGTCTCCACCAGCAGCTTCAGGCCCTTCCTGGGGTTCGACGAGAGGACGAGCTTGTTGAGCTCGTCACGGACCCGCTCAGCGGAGACGATCTCAATACGATCCGCCATCGCCGTCATGGCGCGGATGACGTCCGGCGCCACATCGAAGTCCAGCTGGGCGGCGAAGCGCGCGGCACGCATCATCCGCAGCGGATCGTCCGAGAACGAGTCCTCCGGAGCCCCCGGTGTCCGCAGCACCCGTGCCGCGAGGTCCTCCAGGCCGCCGTGCGGGTCGATGAACTGCTTCTCCGGCAGCGCGACGGCCATCGCGTTGACGGTGAAGTCACGGCGGACAAGATCATCCTCGATCGAGTCGCCGTAGGCCACCTCCGGCTTCCGCGACGTCCGGTCGTATGCCTCGGAACGGTAGGTCGTCACCTCGATCTGGTAACTCCGGACGTCCTCGCTTCCGGTACGGCTCCTCTTCAGGCAGCCGACAGTGCCGAAGGCAATACCGACATCCCACACCGTGTCCGCCCATGGCTTCACGATCGTCAGCACATCCTCCGGACGGGCATCCGTGGTGAAGTCGAGATCATTGCCGAGCCGGCCGAGAAGCGCGTCGCGCACCGATCCGCCGACCAGGGCAAGCGTGTGCCCCGCATCCCGGAAGCGGCGGGCGAGGTCATCAGCGACGGGGGAGACCCGCAAGAGTTCACTCACGGCGCGGCGCTGTACTTGGTTCAGCTCGCTCGCCGGCTGCGCGCGCTGCGGTGTCTGCTGGGTGTGGCTGTCATTGTTGGCGTTCGGCACAACAGAACAGGGTACGTGGCCCGGCCGCTCGCAGCGTCCCCCCATCCGGACAGCCGGGCCCGCAGACGATCATGTGGACCACTCCCCAGCACTTCACCACAGCGGACCTCGTTACCATGCGGGGACGCACATCCGACGACCACCACTGACGACGACAAGGGACGGGCAAGGCGTGGCCGAGGCGGCACAGCAGATCCAGGGGACGCGATCCGCTCCTGCCCGCCGGTGGCTGCGGCGCACTGCCGCGGCGCTGGTGGGGATGCCGCTGTTGGCAGGATTGCTACAACTCCCTGCCGCCCCTGCGGCGCAGGCCGACACCAAGGCGGTCGGTTCGCGGTCCGTCGATGTCTCGATCGACTCGATGACCCCGGACTCGCCCACGAAGAGCGACACACTGACCGTCAAGGGGACCGTCACCAACAAAGGCAGCTCCACCGTCACCGACGCCCATGTGGGTCTCAGGCTGGGCCCCACCCTGAGCAGCCGCAGCGCCATCGACAGCGCCGCCCAGCGCACCGGCTTCTCCTTCGGCGCCGACGGGCCGGAGGTCGGCGGCAAGCACACCGCCGAGATCGCCCAGCTGCCGTCGGGGATCTCCCGCAGCTTCAGCATCAGCGTGCCGGTGGAGGACCTGGAGCTGGGCAGCGACGGCATCTACCAGCTGGGTGTCTCGATCTCCGGACAGACCCAGGCGCAGCGATACGAGCAGGTGCTGGGAATCAAGCGCACTTTCCTGCCCTGGCAGTCCACGGCGGCCAAGCAGAAGACGCAGGTCAGTTTTCTGTGGCCGCTCATCTCCTCAACCCACCTCACCGCACGGACGGACTCCGACGCCCAGCAGACTCCGATCTTCCGTGACGACGACCTCGCCGCCGAGCTGGCGCCGGGGGGGCGGCTGCAGCAGATGGTGAGCCTGGGCAAGGACCTCCCCGTGACGTGGGTGGTGGACCCCGATCTGCTCGCCGCGGTCGATGCCATGGCAAAGAATTACAAGGTCGAAGGGGTCGACGGCACCACCACGGCGGGAAAGAACCAGGCCGTCGCCAAGCAGTGGCTGAAGGAGCTGCAGGACGTCGCGGACACCCATGAGGTCGTGGCGCTACCATTCGCCGACCCCGATCTGGCCTCCCTCGCTCACCGCGGCAAGGAGGTGTCCGGCGCCCTCGGCCACCTCAAGCCCGCTACCGATCTCGCCTCGGGGACAGTGGAGACGATCCTCGGCAAGAAGCCGCGGACCGATTTCGCCTGGCCCGTGGAGGGCGCCATCGACTCTTCGGTGGTGGACGTCGCGACGTCCGCGGGCGCGCACAACGTGATCACCCGCAACGACAGCCTCCGGGAGACGGGGGGCCTGCCCTACAGCCCCACCGCGGCCCGTCCCATCGGTGGCGGCAACACAGCGGTGGTGTCGGACGCCCGCCTCTCCACGGCCTTCGAAGGCGACATGTCCGGGGCGGAGAACTCCACACTGGCCAAGCAGCGGTTCCTCGCCCAGACCCTCATGGTCACGATGCAGGCGCCGGAGAAGCAGCGCAGCATCGTTGTCGCACCGCAGCGGGTGCCCACCGCGAGCCAGGCGCGGACCATGGCCGAGGCGCTCCGTGGGCTGGAGCACGATCGCTGGACCGAACCGCTGGACCTGGGGGACGCGGCCAAGGCGAAGCCGGATCCCCGCGCCACCAGCCAGGTACCGGCGCCCGCCTCCTATCCCCGGTCGCTGCGGAAGCAGGAGCTGCCGACAGAGGCCTTCCGTGTGATCCAGCGGACTCAGGGCGCGCTCGACGGCTTCCAGGTCATCCTCTCCCGGCCGGACCGCGTGGTCACGCCGATCGGCAACGCGATCATGCGTGAGATGTCCACCTCCTGGCGCGGCGACGCCGGAGGCGCGACGACATACCGGGAATCCGTGCAGGGCTATCTCTCCGATCTGACTCAGGAAGTCCAGCTCATCCAGAAGTCGACGCAGACCCTCTCCGGGCGGAGCGCGACGATTCCGGTAACGGTGCAGAACAACCTGGTGCAGGGCATCGAAGGGATGAAGCTGGTCCTCACCTCCGGCCAGCCCAACCGCCTCGACGTCGGCAAAGCACAGCCCGTCAAGATCGAGGGCGGGCACAGCCAGTCGGTGAAGTTCGACACCACTGCCAACGCGAACGGCAAAGTCTGGGTGACGGCTCGGCTCTACACCGACGACGGCACTCCGTATGGCGGGCCGATGACGTTCCAGGTGAACGTCACGGAGATCACCTCCACGGTGATGCTGGTCATCGCCGGCGGCGTGCTGCTGCTCGTGCTCGCCGGAATCCGGATGTACACCCAGCGCAAGCGGGCGGCCGTCGCCCCCGATGCCGCTGAGGACTCCGGATCTCAGGAGGAAACGTCCGATGAGCCCGCCGGGTCCGGGGAGCAGGCGACCGACGAGCAGGAATCCGACCGGACGGAGCAGGGAGAACCCGGTGCCGAGCAGCAGGGTGACGTGATGCCGGACACCGGACCGGAAAGCAGCAGCGCATCCGGCACGGGTGAGAAGGTGGACCGTTGAGCGATGCCGGGGCCGTTCGGCCGGGGACGATGAGGTGGGGTAGCGATGAACGCGCCGTACGACGGTGACCGCGGCCAGAGCCCGGGCCCCGACCCATCGGAGCAGGTGCCGCCGACGCCGCGGACCCCGGATCCGTATGTGCGGGATGTCTACGCCCATGATCCTTACCACGACCAGGATCCCTCGGCTCAGGATCCGGTGACCGAGGCGCTGTACGACCGTGCCTCGCATCCCCCGTCGGCCTCGGGCCCCTATCCGGACACACAGTCCCTCTACCAGCGGCCTCCGGCGCCCCAGCACGCCCCCGACCCGCGGCTGTGGGCCCCGACCCCTGCCCCCGAGCCGGACGGCCCCTCCCGACGCCTCCCCTACGGCGACGATGCCGCCACCACCCAGTACGTCGGTGTGGACGACCTGGTCGGCCGGGCGTCGGACGAGCCGCAACAGCAGGACGCGTTCGCCCATCTCTTCCGGGACCAGCAGCAGCCCGAGCCGCAACGCCCCGCGCAGACCCCGCCTCCGGCCGAGCCGGTCGCGGAAACCATCCCCCCGGAGCCCGCGCCGGCAGCCGCGCCGACCAAGCGCTCAGGTGGCCGCGCCTCCGGCATCCTCAAATCCAGCGCGCTGATGGCAGCCGGCACGATCGTCTCCAGGATCACCGGCTTCCTCCGCACGCTGGTCATCGCCGCCGCGATCGGCGTGGGCACGCTCAACGACACCTACCAGGTCGCCAACACCCTGCCGACGATGATCTACATCCTGGTGGGAGGCGGCGCACTCAACGCGGTTTTCATCCCGCAGCTGGTGCGTGCCATGAAGAACGACGAGGACGGCGGCGAGGCCTACGCCAACCGTCTCCTCACACTCGTCATGGCCCTGATGGCCGGTGTGACCACCGTCTGCGTCCTGGGCGCTCCGCTCTTCATCCGCATGATGTCGACGAAGATCGCTTCCGACCCGGCACAGATGGAAGTGGCAGTCGCCTTCGCACGGTACTGCCTGCCGACCATGTTCTTCATGGGCGTGCATGTCGTGCTCGGCCAGATCCTCAACGCTCGTGGCCACTTCGGCGCGATGATGTGGACCCCGGTCCTCAACAACATCGTCGTCATCGCCACGTTCGGCGCTTTCATCTGGGCATTCGGCAGCTTCACCGCGACCGAGGTCAGCGCCTCCTCCGTCACCCCCGCAGGCATCCGGCTCCTCGGTGTCGGCACGCTCCTCGGCCTCGTCGTCCAGGCCTTGGCGATGATTCCGTACCTGCGGGAGGCCGGCTTCACGATCCGTCCGCGCTTCGACTGGCGCGGCCACGGTCTCGGCAAAGCGGTGCGGCTGGCCAAATGGACCTTCTTCTTCGTTCTGGCCAACCAGCTCGGCATGGTCGTCGTCACTCAGCTCGCCACCTGGGCCGGCTCGGTCGCGGAGGGCGAGGGCTATTCCGGCACCGGCATCACGGCCTACAACTACGCGCTGCTGCTCTGGCAGATGCCCCAGGCCATCATCACCGTTTCCGTGATGACCGCCGTCCTGCCGCGGATTTCACGCGCCGCCCACGACGGTGACGCGACTGCGGTCCGCGACGACATCTCCTACGGACTGCGGACCTCGGCCGTGGCGATCGTTCCCTGTGCCTTCGCGTTCCTGGCGCTCGGTGTCCCCATGACCAGCCTGCTGTACGCCGGGTCCGGCGAGTCCGGTGCCCGCAGCATCGGTTACGTCCTGATGGCGTTCGGTCTCGGTCTGATCCCGTACTCCGTGCAGTACGTCGTCCTGCGCGGCTTCTACGCCTACGAGGACACGCGAACGCCGTTCTACAACACGGTGATCGTCGCCGCCGTCAACGCCGCCGCCTCCGGCGTCTGCTTCGTCGTGCTCCCCTCCCGCTGGGCCGTGGTCGGCATGGCCGCGTCCTACGGCCTCGCCTACGCCGTGGGCGTGGGAGTGGCCTGGCGGCGGCTCCGCAAGCGGCTGGGCGGCGATCTGGACGGGTCGCATGTCACCCGTACGTACGCCCGTCTGACCGGCGCCAGCGTCCCCGCGGCGCTCTTCGGCGGGGCCGCCGCATTCGGGATCACCAAGACTCTCGACAATGGCGCCCTCGGCTCTCTCGCGGCACTCATCGGCGGTGGGATCGTCCTGCTCGGAGTGTTCTACGGAGCGGCCAAGCGCATGCGTATCGAGGAACTGACCGCGATGGTCGGTATGGTCCGCGGCAGACTCGGCCGCTGACCGAGCACAACCATCGTCCGCCACCGTGTGTCGTGCATAGCGGCGGACTGTGGGCACAATTGTTTTTGCTGTGGTGCGAAAGCGTGCAACGGATGGGGAGGCAGGAACGACGGTGGCGGAACGGAGCACGGCTGCCGTCGACGTGGCCGACAGCAGTGGCGATGAGCCGCTGACCGCCCAGGCGGGCAAGGCCACGGCCGACGGGGTGGACACCCAGGAGAAGCCCGGCGCAGACGCGGACGCCGCGCGCACTGATACGGCAGGGGCAGGAGGCAAGGCGTCCGCGCCCGACGTGGAACCTCCAGAGCTGCACAGCGGGCACAAACTCGCCAGACGCTACCGCCTCGAGGAGTGCGTCACCCGACTGGACGGATTCAGCAGCTGGCGTGCCGTAGACGAAAAGCTCCGACGGGCCGTCGGGGTCCATCTGTTGCACGCCGACCACCCGAGGGCCCGCCCGGTACTGGCAGCGGCCCGCTCCGCCGCCCTGCTCGGCGACCCCCGCTTCGTCCAGGTCCTCGACGCCGTCGAGGAGAACGACCTGGTCTATGTGGTCCACGAGTGGCTCCCCGACGCGACCGAACTCACCACCGTCCTCGCCTCCGGCCCCATGGAGCCTCACGACGCGTACCAGCTCGTCAGCCAGGTCTCACAGGCCATGACAGCCGCCCACCGCGAAGGACTGGCGCACCTCCGGCTCACGCCCAGCTCGGTCCTGCGCACCGAGTCCGGTCAGTACCGGATTCGCGGACTCGCCGTGATGGCGGCGCTGCGTGGCATCAGTGCCGAGCACCCTCAGCGCACCGACACCGAAGCCATCGGGGCGCTCCTGTACGCCGCGCTGACCCAGCGCTGGCCCTACGAGGAGGACGCCTACGGGCTGTCCGGCCTCCCCAAGGGCGTGGGCCTCATCGCCCCCGACCAGGTGCGGGCCGGTGTCCACCGCGGCCTCGCGGAGCTCGCGATGCGCGCTCTGGTGAATGACGGCGCCACACCGTCGCGGCAGGAACAGCCCTGCACCACACCGGAGGAGCTGGCCAAGGCCGTCGCCGCGCTACCGCGGATCCGTCCCCCGGAGCCATCCTTCGCCACACCCACGTACCAGCCCACGCCCTACCAGCAGGGCGGGTACGGCTCACCGGCTCACCGCAACGGGTCGGGCGCCCCTGCACGGCCAGTCCCGACGCCTCCGCCGCCGCTTCAGACCCGCAGCGGCAAGGTTCTGAAATGGACCGTCGCGGCTCTGCTCATCGCCGCGCTCGGCCTCGGCAGCTGGCAGCTCGCCGACACGCTCATGCACCGCGACGAAGGCCGCAACGACGACTCGAACGGCTCTCAGCCGAGCGAGGGAGGCGGCTCCGGCAAGAAGAAGGACCCGGGCCGCCCTTTGAAGATCGAAGGCGTGGAGGAGTTCTCGCCGCTGAGCGGACCCATCGCGGCGGAGGACCTCCCCCATGCCACGGACGGCGACTCCGGCACCGCCTGGGTGACGCCTCAGTACAAGGGCTACGCGAACTTCGGCAATCTCTCCTCCCGCAAGGAAGGCAGCGGTCTCATCGTCGATCTCGGAAGCGCCCAGAACGTGTCCGGCGTCGATATCGACATGTACCGCAGCGGCCAGACCGTCGAGGTACTGGCAGCGGACGCATCCGCCACCGGCCCGACCTCGCTCGCAGACTTTCCTCAGCGCATCGCCAAGCGGGCGAACACCGGAGCCAAGCTGGAAGCCACCCTCGACAAACCCGTACGGACGCGATACGTACTGATCCACATCACCGAGCTGCCCACCGATGGATCAGCGAACCTCTTCCGTGGGGGCGTCTCGGAGATCAAGCTCACGGGCTGACCGCATCGGCAGGACGGGCGAAGGGGAGGGACCGGACCTTGGACGACGCCACCCGCGGCGCCACGAGCGACCAGGAACTCCTCGCCCGTCATGTCGAGGGCGACCCGGAGGCCTTCGGAGAGATCGTCCGGCGCCACCGTGACCGGCTGTGGGCCGTCGCGCTCCGGACTCTCGGCGACCGGGAGGAGGCCGCCGATGCCGTCCAGGACGCCCTCGTCTCCGCCTACCGCGCCGCCCACACCTTCCGTGGTCAGTCGGCCGTCACCACCTGGCTCCACCGCATCACCGTCAATGCTTGCCTCGACAGGGCTCGCAAAGCGGCCTCTCGCCGTACGTCCCCGGTCGCCGAGACCGAGCGGCTCGAGCAGCTCCTGGAGCCCCAAGAGTCCGCCGCCGCGCCTGTCGAGCGCGACGATCTCCACCGTGAGCTGCTGCAGGCGCTCGGGACACTGCCCAGCGAACAGCGAGCGGCGCTTGTCCTGGTGGATATGCAGGGCTATCCCGTCGCCGAGGCCGCTCGCATCCTCGACGTTCCGACGGGAACGGTGAAGAGCCGTTGCGCACGGGGACGGGCTCGGCTGCTGCCCATGCTCACTCATCTGCGCAACGGAAGCCGGGAGGGCCCGGGGCGGGGGGCGGGAAGGAACCGGACCCAGGGGACATCCGTCCCACAGGCGGCAGGACCGAGGGACACAGATGCCGTGAAGGGCGGAGGTGGGTGAGCGTGACATCCTCGACTGACACGGACCAGCACCCGGAAGTGGCGGAGATCTCGGCCCTCACCGAGGGCCTGCTGCCTCCCGACCGCACCGCCGACATACGGGATCACCTGGCGAGCTGTGCACTGTGCGCCGATGTGCGCTCGTCCCTGGAGGAGATCCGGGGACTCCTCGGCACCCTTCCCGGCCCGGTGCGGATGCCTGCTGATGTCGCCGGTCGTATCGATGCGGCCCTCGCTGCCGAAGCTCTCCTGGATTCGACGGCACCCGTCGCGGTTTCACGTGAAACGACCGCGCTCGCGGCTGATACGACGCATGTTTCACGTGAAACCAGCCACACGGTGAATGCTCCGCGTGCAATGGAGCGTCCCGAAGCACGGCCACGGGGATCGACCGGCCCCGGACGAGGTCGCCGCGCCCGGCGCTGGCGTACGGCAGTCTTGGGAACGGCGTCGGCGCTTGCGGTGTTCGGACTTGGCGGGGTCGTGTTCCAAGCCTTCGTCTCCCCGGATGGCAAACCCGCTCAGCACTCTGCCGCAACGGATACGGCAGATACACGGAAGGCACCTTCAGGGTTCTCGGCAGCCGGACTGGAATCACATGTCCGCGGTCTGCTGGGGAAGACCACCGAGTCCGGTCCCTCAAACGATGTCGGCGCGCAGTCCAGCCCCAACCAACCCATGCAGGGAAGCGACACCACCGTGCCTGCCTGCGTACGCGAGGGGATTGGCCGGTCCGACTCCCCGATCGCAGCCGAGCAAGGGACGTACAAAGGAGGCGGGGCCTATCTTGTCGTGCTGCCGCACCCCTCCGACGCGGCACGCGTCGACGCGTATATCGTCGACTCCTCCTGCTCGGGCAGAACACCCCAAGGCCCCGGCGACGTCTTGCTGACGCGTGTCATTCCACGGAACTGACAGGCCCGGCGTGCGCCGTGCCACCCCGGGAATGCTCGCCCCGTAGGATCCGTTGGGTGGGATGAGAGTCCCAACGGACCATGAGCAGTCGGCAGAGACGAGGAAGACACCCGTGAGCGACGTCCGTAACGTGATCATCATCGGCTCCGGGCCGGCCGGTTACACCGCGGCGCTGTACACCGCGCGCGCCTCTCTGAAGCCTCTTGTCTTCGAGGGCGCCGTCACCGCCGGCGGTGCGCTGATGAACACCACCGAGGTAGAGAACTTCCCCGGCTTCCGCGACGGCATCATGGGTCCGGACCTGATGGACAGCATGCGCGCCCAGGCCGAGCGCTTCGGAGCCGAGCTCATCCCGGACGACGTCGTCTCCGTCGACCTCACCGGTGAGATCAAGACCGTCACCGACTCCGCCGGCACAGTGCACCGCTCCAAGACCGTGATCGTCACTACCGGCTCGCAGCACCGCAAGCTGGGCCTGCCGCGAGAGGACGAGCTGTCGGGCCGCGGTGTCTCCTGGTGTGCCACCTGCGACGGCTTCTTCTTCAAGGACCAGGACATCGCCGTGGTTGGTGGAGGCGACACCGCGATGGAGGAGGCAACCTTCCTCTCCCGCTTCGCCAAGTCCGTCACCATCGTGCACCGTCGGGACGCCCTCCGCGCCTCCAAGGCCATGCAGGAGCGGGCCTTCGCCGACCCGAAGATCTCTTTCGCCTGGCACAGTGAGGTGGCCGAGATCCACGGCGATCCCAAGCTCACCGGTCTGACCCTGCGCAGCACCAAGACGGGCGAGCTCTCCGAACTGCCGGTGACCGGACTGTTCATCGCGGTCGGGCACGATCCGCGTACCGAACTGTTCAAGGGCCAGCTGGACCTGGACTCCGAGGGCTACCTCAAGGTCGACGCCCCCTCGACCCACACGAACCTCACTGGTGTGTTCGCGGCCGGTGACGTGGTGGATCACACCTACCGTCAGGCGATCACCGCCGCCGGCACCGGTTGCTCCGCCGCCCTCGACGCCGAGCGGTTCCTCGCGGCGCTCACCGACACCCAGCCCGCGGAGCCGGAGAAGGCCGCAGCAGCCCTCTGAGACTTCCCCTCCCCTGTAACAACGAATTAGGAGACCGCCATGGTCGGCGACCTCAAGCACGTGACCGATGCGACCTTCGACGAGGAAGTCCTCAAGAGCGACAAGCCCGTCCTCGTGGACTTCTGGGCTGCCTGGTGCGGTCCGTGCCGTCAGATCGCTCCTTCCCTCGAGGCCATTGCCGCCGAGCACGGAGAGCAGATCGAGATCGTCAAGCTCAACATCGACGAGAATCCCGGTACCGCCGCGAAGTACGGCGTGATGTCCATCCCCACGCTCAACGTCTACCAGGGCGGCGAGGTCCGGAAGACCATCGTGGGCGCCAAGCCGAAGGCCGCACTCCTCCGCGACCTTGAAGAGTTCATCGGCTGACGCGATCGCTGTTTCACGTGAAACAGGCCCGCCCCATCCGGGGCGGGCCTGTTCGCATCTCTCCCCACATCTACAGCGGACGCAGGGCTGGCTCCTTCTGAACGGCCCCGAGCAGTCGATCCAGCGCCAGCTCGACATCCTCTTTCCAGGAGATCGTCGTCCGTAGCTCCAGCCGCAGACGGGGGAAGCGATGGTGCGGCCGTACCGTCTTGAACCCCACCGCGAGCAGATGCTCGGCCGGCAGCACACATGCCGGTTCCTTCCACCGGGCATCCCCGAACGCTTCGATCGCCTTGAACCCACGGCGCAGCAGGTCCTTTGCGACCGTCTGCACAATGACCCGGCCCAGGCCCTGGCCCTGGTACCCCGGCATGATCCAGCCTGTCATCAGCTGCACGGCATCCGGCGACACGGGACTGGTGGGGAAGGCAGTGGAGCGCGGTACATAGGCAGGTGGCGCATACAGCACAAAGCCCACCGGCACCTCATCAACGTAGACCACGCGGCCGCAGGATCCCCACTCGAGGAGTACGGCCGAAATCCAGGCTTCCTTCTCCAGTTCCGGCCGTCCTGCCTTTACCGCGGCCTCTCCGCTGACCGGATCCAGTTCCCAGAAGACACAGGCACGGCAGCGCTTGGGTAGGTCCGGAAGGTTGTCCAGTGTGAGCGGTACGAGCCGACGCCCCATGCAGCCAGTTCCTCACTTCCATCGTCCGCCGCTCCTCGAGCGGCGGCCAGCGCTCCACGCTCCCTGAGGAGGCTGCCGACGAAACCGCCAACGGCTCCCAGACCCAATCCTGCTGCAACAAGTCCGGTGCGGCTCACCGATCGCATGGCCCTTCCCTCCAAATGAGGTCTCTCCACGTGGATGCGCCATACCCGAACGCATCGTATCCAGGTAGCGATTGCACCGATACCGCAATAAAGCAAAGGCGGGTCGTGTCCCCCCGCCCGGTGATCTCCGAGGGTCTCCCCCCGAGATCACCGCGCACCACACGACCCGCCCTGAGTTGCGCGACGAGCTACCAGCTCACTCCTCGCTGTCGTCTTCGGCTTCCGCCTCCTCCGAGAGCTTCTGCCCTAGCACCCGCCCCTCGCCGGGGGCCAGCGTGCCCAGGATCCGCTCCAGATCATCCATCGAGGCGAACTCGACGACGATCTTGCCCTTCTTCTGCCCGAGGTCGACCTTCACCCGAGTCTCGAACCGGTCCGACAAACGCGAGGCGAGATCCGTCAGCGCGGGGGAGACGCGAGTACCGGCCCGAGGCCCCTTTGACCGCGGCGCACTACTTGGCCGCGAGCCCATGAGGGTGACAATCTCCTCGACGGCTCGCACCGACAGCCCCTCGGCCACGATCCGATGTGCCAGCCGGTCCTGCTCCTCTGAGTCCTCGACGGACAGCAGAGCACGGGCGTGTCCAGCGGAGAGAACCCCGGCCGCCACCCGTCGCTGCACGGACGGCGACAGCTTCAGCAGCCGCAGCGTATTGGAGACCTGTGGGCGTGAGCGCCCGATACGGTCCGCCAACTGGTCGTGCGTGCAACTGAAGTCCTTCAGCAGCTGATCGTAGGCCGCGGCCTCTTCCAGCGGGTTCAGCTGCGCTCGGTGAAGATTCTCCAGCAGCGCGTCGAGAAGAAGCTTCTCGTCATCGGTCGCCCGGATGATCGCGGGAATGCGCTCCAGACCTGCTTCGCGGCAGGCCCTCCACCGGCGCTCGCCCATGATGAGTTCATAGCGCTCCGGTGCCAACTGCCGTACGACGACGGGCTGGAGGAGACCGACCTCCTGGATGGAGGTGACCAGTTCCGCCAGAGCGTCCTCGTCGAAGACCTCACGCGGCTGGCGTGGGTTCGGTGTGATGGAGTCCAGCAGCAGCTCGGCGAAATGGGCTCCGGCCGGTTGCTCCTCCGCCGGCGTTGCGACAGCCTGATCGTCCCGATGGAGAGTCTCGGTTTCACGTGAAACGCCATTGGTCGGCAGCGTAGCCACCTTGGCCGCTGCCACACCGCGGTCCGTCGTGAGTACCGGTACCGCCGCGGGAGAAGTGACCGCCGAACCCAACGCCGGGCCGACGTTGTCCGACCCTTGCGGAGCCGCGGGAATCAGAGCGCCGAGCCCTCGGCCCAGTCCCCTACGTCGATCACTCACTGCATCCCCTCCGACATGGTGTGCTGCTCCTGCTGAGTCTGAGTGCTCTGGCCCGCCGCGTGAGCATGCTGGGGTTCATAGTGGACGCCGACGCCCCGTAGGGCGATTTCCCGAGCGGCTTCGAGGTAGGAGAGCGAGCCGCTGGAACCAGGGTCGTAGGTCAGCACCGTCTGCCCATAACTGGGGGCCTCCGAGATCCGCACCGACCGCGGGATGCTCGTCCGCAACACTTCTTTGCCGAAGTGACTACGGACCTCGTCAGCCACCTGAGAGGCGAGCCGGGTCCTGCCGTCGTACATGGTGAGCAGGATGGTGGACACATGCAACTTGGGATTGAGGTGTCCCCGCACCAGCTCCACGTTGCGCAGCAACTGACCCAGGCCCTCCAGGGCGTAGTACTCGCACTGGATGGGGATCAGCACTTCCGCGCCCGCCACCAAGGCGTTCACCGTGAGAAGGCCGAGCGACGGCGGGCAGTCGATGAGGATGTAATCCAAGGGCTGCTCGTATGACTGAATCGCCCGCTCCAGTCGGCTCTCCCGCGCCACGAGGGAGACCAGCTCGATCTCGGCGCCGGCGAGATCGATGGTCGCCGGAGCGCAGAACAACCCCTCCACATCGGGAACCGGCTGCACCACGTCCGAGAGCGGCTTGCTCTCCACCAGAACGTCGTAGATCGAGGGCACCTCGGCGTGATGATCAATCCCCAGAGCCGTGGAAGCATTGCCTTGCGGATCAAGGTCGATGACCAAAACCCGCGCCCCGTGCAGGGCCAGCGACGCAGCGAGATTCACCGTGGTCGTGGTCTTACCGACCCCGCCCTTCTGGTTGGCTACCACCATCACCCGCGTCTGCTCAGGCCGTGGCAACCCTTCGCCCGCCCGGCCCAAGGCTTCCACAGCCAGCTGGGCAGCGCGACCGATGGGGGTGTCGTCCATGGGGGGTGGCGTTTCACGTGAAACGTCCTCCCCCGCCGATTCGGTACGGGGGCCGGGGACCGGATCGGTCATCGGTCCCGCGATGTTGGCGTCGGACCGCAAGGATTCACTCTCCTCGACTTCAGGCTCGCAATGGACAGAGCCTGCCATGCTTTCGGGGTCGTGAACCAGCGAGGCCCGTTCTCCTGTGGATGAATCCACATCGATAGCGGCTCTGCGGTCGCGCGGCGAGGCGGCCGCACGGCCACGGCTGATGATTCCATGCAGCAGGGAGCGACGTTTCACGTGAAACACCTTGCATGGACGGGCGCCCTACGTCGTTACGACACTCCGGGTTGTGTAGTTTTGGCAGCTTGTATGGAGCATTCCGGCTAACGACGGCGCCGGGCCCGCCCTGTCCGGGCCGCCTTGGCCCGCTTGGCCGCAAACCGCACTCCACCAGGGCTCTCCCCGACCTCAGCCCGCACCACCGTGGAGGGCGGGTCCACCACGCCCTCGCCGACGTGCAGCACCGACGTCTGCACGACCCCGAGCTTGCTCAGCGCGGCTCGTGCCCCCTTCAGCTCCTCTTCGGCCGTATCGCCCTTGAGAGCCAGCATCTCCCCGTACGGTCGGAGCAGTGGCACCCCCCAGCCGGCCAGTCGGTCCAGAGGCGCGACGGCCCGCGCGGTCACCACGTGCACCGGTGGGAGCTTGCCCAGCACTTCTTCTGCACGGCCTCGAACCACCGTGACATGGTCGAGCCCCAGCAGCTCCACGACTTCCTGGAGAAACGTCGTACGACGCAACAGCGGCTCCAGCAGGGTGATCCGCAGATCCGGCCGCACCAGGGCCAGCGGGATACCGGGAAGGCCGGCGCCCGAGCCCACGTCACAGACCGAGACACCTTCGGGAACGGCCTCTGACAGCACAGCGCAGTTGAGCAGATGCCTGCCCCACAGTCGCGGCACCTCTCGGGGGCCGATCAGACCGCGCTTCACCCCGACATCGGCGAGGAGCTCTGCATAGCGGACAGCCTCGGGGAAGCGCTGACCGAAAACCGCCACTGCCTCGTCCGGCGCTGGGGGGAGCTCCGCTGCCTCCGCCACGGGGACCGTCCTTCCGTACATGCTGTGCATGATGCTGTCAGGCTGACAAAGTACGGCCCCGCCTGCGAACAGGCGGGGCCGGTAACATGCTCTGGGCCGATCCGGTCAGGCCGGGAGCACGACGACGCAGCGCTGGGGCTCCTCGCCCTCGGATTCGCTGCGCAGCCCCGCCGCGGCCACCGCGTCGTGCACCACTTTGCGCTCGAACGGCGTCATCGCCTTGAGCTTCACCGGCTCGCCAGTACCCTTCGCCTCCTCGGCCGCCTTGGCGCCCAGCTCCGCGAGCTCCTCGCGCTTGCGGGCCCGGAAGCCGGCCACATCCAGCATGAGACGGCTGCGGTCGCCGGTCTCGCGGTGCACCGCGAGCCGGGTCAGTTCCTGCAGCGCCTCCAGCACCTCGCCATCGCGGCCCACCAGCTTCTGGAGGTCCCGGCTGGTCGAATCACTAATGATCGACACCGCGGCCCGGTCGGCCTCGACATCCATGTCGATGTCCCCGTCGAGATCCGCGATGTCGAGCAGCCCCTCGAGGTAATCGGCCGCAATCTCCCCTTCCTGTTCCAGGCGGGTGAGCGTGTCGCCGCCTTCGGCGGCTGCGGTCGCCTCTGCCGAAGGCGAGGGGCGGGTCGTGCCTTCCGTCACCGGACGGCCTCCTTACTTCTTGGACGGGTGCTTGGGCCGCTGCTGACCCTTGCGCTGCCCGGACTTCGCATTACGGGAGGAGCCGCCGGCCGTCTTCGGCTTGTCGGCGTCCTGCGACTGCTTCTTCTCCATGGAGGGCTTACCGGCTGAGCCCTGGCTCGCGGTCGCCGAACCCTTGGCGGCCTGTGCCGTTCCACCGGTCTGGCGCTTGGCCTTGCTCTGGCGCTTCGGCTGCTGCCGGCTCGCCCGGGCGGTCTCGGCGGCCTCCCTGGCCTGGACCTCGGCGGGGTCCTCCTTGAGCTTGCCCTTGGCGCGCAGCCGCTCCTGGCGCTGCTGGAACGCGAGACTGCCGGGGGTGGGGTTCCGGCGAATGACGAACATCTGTTGACCCATGGTCCAGACGTTGGTGGTCAGCCAGTAGACGAGGACACCGACGGGGAAGTTGATACCGAAGACGGCGAACATGATCGGGAAGACGTACATCAGCATCTTCTGCTGCTGCATGAACGGCGTCTTCACCGTCATATCGACGTTCTTGGTCATCAGCTGGCGCTGTGTGTAGAACTGCGACGCCGACATCAGCACGATCATGATGACCGTGACGACGCGGACATCCGTCAGCGAGGCCCCGAGCGACTCGACCTTGCTCGCGCTGTCGAGGAACTTGGACGCGATGGGAGCGCCGAAGATCTTGGCGCTCCGGGCGCTGTCGACCAGGTTCTGGCCCATCACGCCGACGGCCTCATCGTTGGCGATCTTGTTCAGCACCTGGTACAGGGCGATGAAGAAGGGCGACTGGGCCAGGATCGGGAGACAGCTCGAGAGCGGGTTGGTGCCCGACTCCTTGTAGAGCTTCATCATCTCTTCGGACTGGCGCTGCTTGTCGCTCTTGTAGCGCTCCTGGATCGCCTTCATCTTCGGCTGGAGCACCTGCATGTTCCGTGTCGCCTTGATCTGCTTCACGAAGAGCGGGATCAGGCAGATACGGATCAGGACCACCAGCGAAACGATGGACAGACCCCAGGCCCAACCGCTGTCCTTGTCGAAGACAAGGCTGTACAGCGAGTGGAACTGGACGATGATCCAGGAAACTGCGGTATAGAGAGGACCGAGGATCGTGTCCACGAATCAGGCTCCTTGGGCGTTGGGCTGAGTCTCGGGCTGTTCCGCCGGCGCTTCGGCGGAGCTACCGCTCCACCGACTCCGTAGCCGTTGGTGCCAGACCGGATGCTTCCGGGGAGGAACGTGGTCGACGCCACCGAGCGACCACGGGTTGCAGCGCAGAATGCGCCAAGCGGTCAGCGCTGTCCCTTTGACCGCGCCGTGCACATCGATGGCCTGGTAGCCGTAGTGCGAGCACGACGGGTAGTACTTGCAGACCGGCCCGAGCATCGGGCTGATGGTCCACTGGTACAGCTTGATCAACCACAGCAGCGGGTACTTCATCGCGGCGCCCTCCCCTCGGCTTCGCCATGGGTGACCCCACCCACGAGACGCTGCAGCGCGGCGTCGAGGTCACGGGCCAGCTGGTCGTGGTCCGCCTCACCGGCGCCGGGCAGCGCCCGTACGACAACCAGGCTACCCGCGGGCAGCAGGGCGAGCCGGTCGCGCATCAGGTGCCGCAGCCTCCGCTTCACCAGGTTGCGGACGACCGCCCCGCCGACAGCCTTGCTCACGACGAAACCCGCACGCGCCGGGGGAGCGTTCTCCCCAGACGCATGCGGGTCCGTGCCTCTCCGTTCCGAAGAGGCGGCGCTTCGAAGATGGACGACAAGGAGAGGGCGCCCGGCCCTGCGTCCTCGGCGTACCGCGGTCGCAAAGTCCTCGCGCCACCTCAGCCGATTCCCGGAAGGCAGCACGGACCGACCTGTGCGATCAGGCGGACAGGCGCGCGCGACCCTTGCCACGGCGGGACGCGAGAATCGCGCGGCCGGCACGGGTACGCATCCGCAGCCGGAAGCCGTGGGTCTTAGCGCGGCGGCGGTTGTTCGGCTGGAAGGTGCGCTTGCTCACTCGGGGGCTCCAGAAATGAATCGGTGGTGGCGGGACATCGCCTGGCTGTCACCGTGCGCCCACGAGTAGCTCGCAATACGCCCGAGTGCACCGCTTCATGACCACAGTTCGTGATCTTTGCCCATCGGAGGCAGGCGGCAGCAGCCATCGACAACTCGACCTGGTCACGGTACGCGCGGCTACGCCATCCGGTCAAACCGGTGCTACCCCGGAGCCTGGCAGTGCTGTCTCATGGCCCACCCTACGGCCGGACGAACCGGCATGGCACATTTGTACACACCCTGTGGACAACGACTTGAACCGCACACGTCGCCCTGACTACCGTGGCTCGACTCCGGTTCCTTCCCGCCCGTCCCGAGAACCACACATTCGTGGGACCCGTCGGCGCCACCCCCCACCCAGCGAGTGAGAGAGCGTGCCCTGTGGCTGACGTACCTGCCGATCTTGCCGCAGTGTGGCCACGCGTGCTCGACCAGCTCCTCGGAGAGGGTCAGGGCATCGAAGCGAAGGACCAGCGCTGGCTCAAGGACTGCCAGCCCCTGGTGCTCGTGGCCGGCACCGCTGTGCTCTCCGTGCCCAACGAGTACGCCAAGGGCGTCCTGGAGGGCCGGCTCTCTCCGCTGATCAGCGACGCTCTCAGCCGCGAGTGCAATCAGCCCATCCGCCTGGCGATCACCGTCAGCGCCACCGAGGAACCGCCGCCTCCGCAGATCCCGGTCCCGCAGCAGCCCCAGCGTTACGAGGAACCCCCGCGTCCGGAGCCCGGTCGCGACACCTACGACAGTTACGAGGGGTACGACCCTTACGGCCGCCCGGCGGACACACTCCCGACGGCCCGCCCCGCGTACCCGGAGTATCAGCAGAGCCGCCCCGAGCCCGGTGCCTGGCCCCGGGGATCCGGGCCCGGCGGACCCGCACCCCGCGACGACTACAGCTGGCAGCAGCAGCGGCTCGGCGGCTTCCCGGAACACGATCCGTATGCCTCACCCCACAGCGCACCGCCGCAGGACCGGTCGCCGTACGACCAGCCGCGCCGTGAGCTGCCCGAGCAGGGCCGCGGCCGCTCCCACGGAGGCCCGCCCGCGCCCAGCGGCGCCCCGGGCCCGCTCGCGGCACAGCCCGCACCCGCCACCGGCCCGGGCGAGCCGACCGCGCGCCTCAATCCGAAGTACCTCTTCGACACCTTTGTCATCGGCGCGTCCAACCGCTTCGCACACGCCGCTGCCGTCGCGGTCGCCGAAGCGCCGGCCAAGGCGTACAACCCCCTTTTCATCTACGGGGAGTCGGGCCTCGGCAAGACGCACCTGCTGCACGCGATCGGGCACTATGCCCGCAGCCTTTATCCGGGCACGCGCGTGCGCTATGTGAGTTCCGAGGAGTTCACCAACGAGTTCATCAACTCCATCCGCGACGGCAAGGCGGACGCGTTCCGCAAGCGCTATCGCGACATGGACATCCTTCTCGTCGACGACATCCAGTTCCTCGCCAGCAAGGAGTCGACGCAGGAGGAGTTCTTCCACACCTTCAACACCCTGCACAACGCCAACAAGCAGATCGTGCTCTCCTCGGACCGGCCGCCCAAGCAGCTGGTCACCCTGGAGGACCGGCTCCGCAACCGCTTCGAGTGGGGCCTGATCACGGATGTCCAGCCTCCCGAGCTGGAGACACGGATCGCGATCCTCCGGAAGAAGGCGGTGCAGGAACAGCTCAACGCCCCGCCCGAGGTGCTGGAGTTCATCGCCTCGCGGATCTCACGCAACATCCGCGAGCTGGAGGGCGCGCTGATCCGGGTCACGGCCTTCGCGAGCCTGAACCGCCAGCCGGTGGACCTGGGGCTCACCGAGATCGTGCTGAAGGATCTGATCCCGGGCGGCGAGGACGCGGCTCCGGAGATCACCGCCACGGCCATCATGGCGGAGACCGCTCAGTACTTCGGGCTGACCGTGGAGGACCTGTGCGGCTCCTCGCGCAGCCGCGTACTGGTGACGGCCCGGCAGATCGCGATGTATCTGTGCCGTGAGCTGACGGATCTGTCACTGCCGAAGATTGGAGCCCAGTTCGGCGGCCGCGACCATACGACCGTGATGCACGCCGACCGCAAGATCCGCGCGCTGATGGCGGAGCGGCGCTCGATCTACAACCAGGTCACCGAGCTCACCAACCGCATCAAGAACGGCTGAGCACCCCCTCAGGGCCGACGTACGGCCCTTCTCTCCGGGCGCCCAGGGGACGATCCCCGGGGCGCCCTTCGTCGTTCCGCACTCCCCGCTGTTCGAATCCGTACCCGGGGCGGGGGCTTCTCCACAGAACCTCGACCGATGGCCCGTCCACACCCTGGGGACCGCCGAGTTGTCCAGATCGTGTCCACAGCGCTCCAGCACGAGAGGGCGTTCCGGGAGGTCAGCAGGGTGTGGAAATGTGGTCAACCGGCTTCCACAGACTGTGGACGCCCAGCGGACCCACAGCGGCCCGATCCCGTTGTCCACTGCCCGCCCACAGGCTGCGGTGGCTTGTGCACAGCTTCTCCACACCCCTGTCCACTGTTCGGCAAGGCAACACCCGGCTTCACCGGGCCGAGTGAAAGGCGTCACACCAACGAGGCCGGTTGGGCTGGGGAGAACATGGGTAAACCTGGGGACGGCGCTGGGGAGAACCGGGCGTGGGCTGTGCACCGGGTGTGCAGAACTTTCCCGCGTCCACAGAACGCCCCACTTATCCACGGGCGGCGCCCACAGGACCGGTGGACAAAAAATCCGGCTTGACCTGCGCAAACGCGGTTATCCACGGTTTCCACAGGCCCTACTACTACGACCACATAGATCTAGCGGGAAACTCGTTCGGAAACGGGCCCTGTGCACAACTCGGCCCCGGAGCACCCGCCCCTCTCGCAGCGACTTGACCCCGACCCGCACCGACTGTCGGCGGCGTGCGTCAGACTGGTCTCCGGCATCGACCCCTGCGTCCGGCGGGGAGACCCGTGCCGACGACGAAGGCCAGCAGGGCGAGCCAGCAACAAGCAGGAGGCGGTTCCGGTGAAGATCCGGGTGGAGCGCGATGTACTCGCGGAGGCAGTGGCCTGGGCGGCCCGCAGCCTCCCGGCCCGTCCGCCGGTGCCCGTCCTCGCGGGCCTGCTCCTGAAGGCGGAGGAGAGCTCCCTGAGCCTCTCCGGCTTCGATTACGAGGTCTCGGCCCGCGTCTCCGTCGACGCGGATGTGGAGGAGGACGGCACCGTCCTCGTCTCCGGCCGGCTTCTCGCCGACATCTGCCGTGCGCTTCCCAACAGGCCTGTGGAGATCTCCACCGACGGCGTGCGGGTGACCGTGGTCTGTGGCTCCTCCCGATTCACACTCCACACCCTCCCTGTGGAGGAGTATCCGGCGCTGCCGCAGATGCCCACCGCCACCGGAACCGTTCCCGGTGAGGTCTTCGCCGCGGCCGCCGCCCAGGTCGCCATCGCCGCCGGCCGTGACGACACCCTCCCCGTGCTCACGGGTGTCCGTATCGAGATCGAGGGCGACACGGTCACGCTGGCCGCCACCGACCGTTACCGCTTCGCCGTGCGGGAGTTCCTGTGGAAGCCCGAGACCGCGGACGTCTCCGCGGTCGCCCTGGTCCCCGCCAAGACACTTCTCGACACCGCCAAGTCGCTGACCAGCGGGGACACTGTCAGCATCGCGCTGGCGGGCTCCGGAGCGGGAGAGGGCCTCATCGGCTTCGAGGGCGCGGGGCGCCGTACGACCACCCGGCTGCTCGAAGGCGACCTGCCCAAGTACCGCACACTCTTCCCGACCGAGTTCAACTCGGTTGCGGTGATCGAGACCGCTCCGTTCGTGGACGCGGTCAAGCGCGTCGCCCTCGTCGCCGAGCGGAACACTCCGGTCCGGCTGAGCTTCGAGCAGGGTGTGCTCATTCTCGAGGCCGGGTCCAGCGACGATGCACAGGCTGTGGAGAGAGTCGACTGCGGCCTCGAGGGCGACGACATCTCCATCGCCTTCAACCCTGGCTTCCTGCTCGAGGGACTGTCCGCCATCGACTCCCCGGTCGCCCAGCTGTCCTTCACCACCTCCACGAAGCCCGCGCTGCTGAGCGGCAAGCCGGCTGTGGATGCCGAGGCGGACGACGCGTACAAGTACCTGATCATGCCGGTGCGCCTCAGCGGCTGAGCATGGCCGAGCCCGTCCGGGGCGTCCCATCTGCGGAAAGCACGAGGGTCACCGCTCATCAGGAGGCGGGACCCCCGGCGGTCGGCTGAGCGGCTGAGCCCACAGGTGAGCGTCCATGACCGGGCGTAGGCTCGACCGCAGGTACGAATCGCTAAGAAGGGGCACTGATGGAGCTCGGTCTCGTCGGTCTCGGCAAGATGGGCGGCAATATGCGTGAGCGCATCCGCCACGCAGGCCACACCGTCGTCGGATACGACCGCAACCCGGACCTCGCCGATGTCCACAGCCTTGAGGAGCTTGTGAGCAAGCTCAAGGGACCGCGTGTGGTGTGGGTCATGGTTCCCGCCGGGATCGCGACCCAGACCACCCTCGACGAGCTGGCCGAACTCCTCTCACCCGGAGATGTCGTCGTCGACGGCGGGAACTCCCGCTGGACCGACGACGAGAAGCACGCCGAGCAGCTGGCCCACAAGGGCATCGGCTTCGTCGACTGCGGTGTCTCCGGAGGCGTGTGGGGCCTGGAGAACGGCTACGCGCTGATGTACGGCGGCGACGCCGAGCATGTGGCCAAGGTTCAGCCGATCTTCGACGCGCTCAAGCCGGAGGGCGAGTTCGGTGCCGTCCACGCAGGCAAGGTCGGCGCGGGCCACTTCGCGAAGATGGTCCACAACGGCATCGAGTACGCGATGATGCAGGCCTACGCCGAGGGCTGGGAGCTGCTTGAGGCGGTCGACTCCGTCACCGACGTCCGTGAGGTCTTCCGTAGCTGGCAGGAGGGCACGGTCATCCGCTCCTGGCTGCTCGACCTGGCGGTCAACGCCTTGGACGACGACGAGCATCTGGAGAAGCTGCGTGGCCACGCAGCCGACTCCGGTGAGGGCCGCTGGACCGTGGAGGCGGCGATCGATCACGCCGTACCGCTGCCCGCGATCACCGCGTCCCTGTTCGCGCGTTTCGCCTCGCGGCAGGACGACTCCCCGCAGATGAAGATGATCGCCGCGCTGCGCAACCAGTTCGGCGGGCACGCGGTCGAGTCGGTGTAATCCGGTCCGGGGTGCTTCTCCGGACGCAACAGCCACACTCAGGGGAGGTTCGGCGGCACCGTCAGCCGCAGCGCATCATGCACGTTTCGCATCTGTCGCTCGCCGACTTCCGCTCGTACGCCCGGGTCGAGGTCCCGCTCGACCCGGGCGTCACGGCGTTCGTGGGCCCGAACGGCCAGGGCAAGACGAATCTGGTCGAAGCGATCGGCTATCTGGCCACCCTGGGCAGCCACCGGGTGTCCTCGGACGCGCCGCTGGTGCGCATGGGCGCCGAGCGCGCCATCCTGCGGGCGGCCGTTGTCCAGGGAGAGCGTCGGCAGCTGATCGAGCTGGAGCTGAACCCGGGCAGGGCAAACCGCGCCCGTATCAATCGCTCCTCGCAGGTGAGGCCGCGGGATGTGCTCGGCATCGTCCGCTCGGTCCTCTTCGCTCCGGAGGATCTCGCGCTGGTCAAGGGCGACCCGGGTGAGCGCCGTCGTTTCCTGGACGAGCTGATCACCACCCGTTCGCCCCGGATGGCCGGGGTGCGTTCCGACTACGACCGCGTCCTCAAGCAGCGCAACACACTCCTGAAGAGCGCCGCGATGGCCCGCCGGCACGGCGGACGCTCGGGGGCACCCGGACGGAGCTCGGGGGCGGAACTGTCCACCCTCGACGTCTGGGATCAGCATCTCGCCCGGGCTGGAGCCGAGTTGCTCGCTCAGCGTCTGGACCTGATCGCGGCGCTGCAGCCGCTGGCCGACAAGGCCTATGAGCAGCTGGCACCCGGCGGCGGTCCGGTCGCGCTCGAGTACCGCGGCTCCGCCGGGGAGGGGCTCGCCGGAGCCGGCACCCGGGAGGAGCTGTACGAGCTTCTTCTCGGCGCCCTCGGCGCCGCCCGCAAGCAGGAGATCGAGCGCGGTGTGACGCTCGTCGGACCGCACCGCGACGACCTGCTGCTCAAGCTCGGAGAGCTGCCGGCGAAGGGGTACGCGAGCCATGGCGAGTCCTGGTCGTACGCGCTCGCCCTACGGCTGGCCTCGTACGACCTGCTGCGCGCCGAGAATCCGGGGGCTCCCGAGGGGGCCCCGGGCGAGGGCGGTGGACGACGGGCGGGCGAGCCGGTACTCGTCCTCGACGACGTCTTCGCGGAGCTGGACGCCCGGCGCCGGGAGCGGCTGGCCGAGCTGGTCGCGCCGGGCGAGCAGGTGCTGGTCACCGCGGCCGTGGAGGAGGACGTGCCGGGCCTGCTGGCCGGGGCGCGCTACACGGTCTCGGGCGGCTCGGTGGAGCAGGTGACCGTGTGACGGAGGAGACCCCGCGGCAGCCCGAGCCGTCCGGTGTCGATCTGGCCCGGGTGGCCCTGCGCGCGGCGAAGGAGCAGGCCCGCGCCCGTGGCGCGGCGGCGCAGCAGAAGAAGCAGGCGCGCCGCGGGGGCCTGCGCTCCGGGGCTCGTGCGGACGGCCGGGATCCGCTGCCGCTGGGTGCCGCGATCAACCGGCTGATCACTGAGCGTGGCTGGGAGACCCCCGCGGCGGTCGGCGGCGTGATGGGGCGCTGGCCGCAGATGGTCGGGCCGGAAGTGGCGCAGCACTGTGAGCCGCAGCGGTACGACGAGGACGCCCGGGTGCTGACCGTGCAGTGCGATTCGTCGGTCTGGGCGACGCAGCTCCGGCTCCTGGCGCCGCAGCTCGTCGCCCGTCTCAACGCTGACCTGGGCCAGGGCACCGTAAAATTGATCAAGGTTCTGGGCCCGGGCGGTCCCTCGCGGCGCTTCGGTCCGCTGCGGGCACCGGGGAGCCAGGGGCCCGGGGATACCTACGGCTGAGTGCCGGGGGCGAAGGTACGGACGGGGTGTCCCTCACCGTAGTGAAGGGTTGACGCTCGGAAGCGCTGAACGCCCTCGTGAGCCTCTTGGAGCCCCGGGCCGCATATGGGGAGTCGGCGGATGCCGATCCAGGGCGGCACATGCGGACTCAGACGCCCGCAAACCCCCATTCATGTCGGCGCTACCGGTAGACTAGAGAGCAATCCCGCCCACTCGCGGAACAAGACGAACGACGCAGCCGCTCCTGTATGCCCCGGAGACGGCTTGTGCTGTGCCAGAAAGGGCGCTTCGTGGCCGATTCCGGCAACCCCAACGAGAACAACACCGCTTCCACCACCGACGGAGCCGCGCCGCGCTCCGGCGACGGGTCCGCGACGGGCAAGCCGTCGTACGACGCGAGCGCCATCACGGTCCTCGAGGGTCTGGACGCCGTCCGCAAGCGACCCGGCATGTACATCGGCTCGACCGGTGAGCGGGGTCTGCACCACCTGGTCTACGAGGTCGTCGACAACTCCGTCGACGAAGCCCTGGCCGGGCACGCCGACACGATCGACGTCACGATCCTGCCGGACGGCGGCGTCCGGGTCGTCGACAACGGCCGTGGCATCCCCGTGGACATCGTTCCCTCCGAGGGGAAGCCGGCGGTCGAGGTCGTGCTGACCGTGCTGCACGCGGGCGGCAAGTTCGGCGGCGGCGGCTACGCGGTCTCCGGTGGTCTGCACGGCGTGGGTGTCTCGGTCGTCAACGCCCTGTCGAGCAAGGTCTCGGTCGAGGTCCGGCGCGACGGTTACCGGTGGACACAGGACTACAAGGCTGGTGTACCGACCGCCCCGCTGGCCAAGAACGAGCCGGTCGACACCACAGGGACGACCGTCACTTTCTGGGCGGATCCGGACATCTTCGAGACGACCGAGTACTCCTTCGAGACGCTGTCCCGGCGCTTCCAGGAGATGGCGTTCCTCAACAAGGGACTGACCATCTCACTGACCGATAAGCGCCCGGACCATGTGGACGAGGAGGGCAACCCGCTGTCGGTCCGGTACTACTACGAGGGCGGCATCGTCGACTTCGTGAAGTACCTGAACTCCCGCAAGGGCGATCTGATCCACCCCACGGTGATCGACATCGCTGCCGAGGACACGGAGCGGATGCTCTCGGTGGAGATCGCGATGCAGTGGAACTCGCAGTACAGCGAGGGTGTCTACAGCTTCGCGAACACGATCCACACCCATGAGGGCGGTACCCACGAGGAGGGCTTCCGCGCCGCGCTGACGGGTCTGATCAACCGTTACGCGCGCGACAAGAAGCTGCTCCGGGAGAAGGACGACAACCTCACCGGTGAGGACATCCGCGAGGGTCTGACCGCGATCATCTCGGTCAAGCTCGGTGAGCCGCAGTTCGAAGGTCAGACAAAGACCAAGCTGGGCAACACGGAGGCCAAGACCTTCGTCCAGAAGATCGTCCATGAGCATCTGAGCGACTGGCTGGACCGCAACCCCAATGAGGCCGCGGACATCATCCGCAAGGGCATCCAGGCCGCCACGGCCCGGGTCGCCGCCCGCAAGGCACGCGATCTGACCCGTCGGAAGGGCCTGCTGGAGAGCGCCTCGCTGCCGGGCAAGCTGAGCGACTGCCAGTCGAACGACCCGACGAAGTGCGAGATCTTCATCGTCGAGGGTGACTCCGCCGGTGGTTCGGCGAAGTCCGGCCGTAATCCGCAGTACCAGGCCATCCTGCCGATCCGAGGCAAGATCCTCAATGTGGAGAAGGCCCGCGTCGACAAGATTCTCCAGAACCAGGAAGTCCAGGCGCTGATCTCGGCGTTCGGTACCGGAGTCCACGAGGACTTCGACATCACCAAGCTCCGCTATCACAAGATCATCCTGATGGCGGACGCCGATGTGGACGGTCAGCACATCAACACCCTGCTCCTGACCTTCCTGTTCCGCTTCATGCGGCCCCTGGTCGAGGCCGGGCACGTCTATCTCTCCCGCCCGCCGCTCTACAAGATCAAGTGGGGTCGGGACGACTTCGAGTACGCGTACTCGGACCGGGAGCGGGACGCCCTGATCGAGCTCGGCAGGCAGAACGGCAAGCGGATCCGGGACGACTCGGTCCAGCGCTTCAAGGGTCTCGGCGAGATGAACGCGGAGGAGCTGCGGGTCACCACCATGGACGTCGACCACCGCGTCCTCGGCCAGGTGAGCCTGGACGACGCGGCCCAGGCCGACGACCTGTTCTCGGTGCTGATGGGCGAGGACGTCGAGGCGCGGCGCTCGTTCATCCAGCGCAACGCCAAGGACGTCCGCTTCCTCGACATCTGAGTCGGCCCCCGACGCCGCTCCCCGAAAGGACTTCGACCAGCCATGGCCGACGACACCCCCGACATTCCTGACCTTCCCGAGTCCACCGTCACGCCCGAGGGCACGCCCGCGACCATCGAGGGCGTGGGCCTGCGCGTGGAGCCCGTCGGGCTCGAGACGGAGATGCAGCGCAGCTACCTCGACTACGCGATGTCCGTCATCGTCTCGCGTGCGCTGCCCGACGTCCGCGACGGTCTCAAGCCGGTGCACCGCCGTGTGCTGTACGCGATGTACGACGGCGGATACCGGCCCGAGCGGGGCTTCTACAAGTGCGCCCGCGTCGTGGGCGACGTCATGGGTACGTACCACCCCCACGGCGACTCCTCGATCTACGACGCCTTGGTGCGCCTGGCCCAGACCTGGTCCATGCGGATGCCGCTGGTGGACTCGAACGGCAACTTCGGCTCCCCGGGCAACGACCCGGCGGCCGCCATGCGGTACACCGAGTGCAAGATGGCGCCGCTGTCCATGGAGATGCTCCGGGACATCGACGAGAACACCGTCGACTTCCAGGACAACTACGACGGGCGGAACCAGGAACCGACGGTTCTGCCGGCCCGTTTCCCGAACCTGCTGATCAATGGCGCGGCCGGTATCGCGGTCGGTATGGCCACGAACATCCCGCCGCACAATCTGCGGGAGGTGGCGGCAGGCGCGCAGTGGGCGCTGGAGCACCCGGGCGCCTCGCACGAGGAGCTGCTGGACGCGCTCATGGAGCGCATCAAGGGCCCGGACTTCCCGACCGGTGCGCTGGTCGTGGGCCGCAAGGGCATCGAGGAGGCGTACCGGACCGGGCGTGGCTCGATCACCATGCGCGCCGTCGTCGAGGTCGAGGAGATCCAGGGTCGGCAGTGCCTGGTGGTCACCGAGCTGCCGTACCAGGTGAACCCGGACAATCTCGCACAGAAGATCGCCGACCTGGTGAAGGACGGTAGGATCGGCGGGATCGCGGACGTCCGGGACGAGACCTCGTCGCGGACCGGCCAGCGGCTGGTCATCGTGCTGAAGCGGGACGCCGTCGCCAAGGTCGTCCTCAACAACCTCTACAAGCACACCGAGCTTCAGACGAACTTCGGCGCGAACATGCTGGCGCTGGTGGACGGGGTGCCGCGGACACTGCCGCTGGACGCGTTCATCCGGCACTGGGTGGCGCACCAGGTCGAGGTCATCGTCCGCCGGACGAAGTTCCGGCTGCGCAAGGCCGAGGAGCGGGCCCACCTCCTGCGGGGGCTGCTCAAGGCGCTGGACGCCATCGACGAGGTCATCGCGCTGATCCGGCGCAGTGAGACGGTCGAGGTGGCGCGCGGTGGCCTGATGGATCTGCTGCGGATCGACGAGATCCAGGCGAACGCGATCCTGGAGATGCAGCTGCGCCGGCTGGCGGCCCTGGAGCGCCAGAAGATCGTGCAGGAGCACGACGAGCTGCAGGCGAAGATCGACGAGTACAACGCGATCCTGGCCTCGCCGGAGCGCCAGCGGCAGATCATCAGCGAGGAGCTGACGGCGATCGTCGACAAGTTCGGCGACGACCGGCGCAGCAAGTTGGTGCCGTTCGACGGCGACATGTCCATCGAGGACCTGATCGCCGAAGAGGACATCGTCGTCACGATCACGCGCGGCGGCTATGTGAAGCGCACGAAGACCGAGGACTACCGCTCGCAGAAGCGCGGTGGCAAGGGTGTGCGCGGTACGAAGCTCAAGCAGGACGACATCGTCGATCACTTCTTCGTCTCGACGACCCACCACTGGCTGCTGTTCTTCACCAATAAGGGCCGGGTGTACCGGGCGAAGGCGTACGAGCTGCCCGACGCGGGCCGGGACGCGCGGGGTCAGCATGTGGCGAACCTGCTGGCCTTCCAGCCGGACGAGCAGATCGCCGAGATCCTGGCGATCCGCGACTACGAGGCGGTCCCGTATCTGGTACTGGCCACGAAGTCGGGCCTGGTGAAGAAGACGCCGCTGAAGGACTACGACTCGCCGCGCTCGGGCGGTGTGATCGCGATCAACCTCCGGGAGATGGAGGACGGCCGCGAGGACGAGCTGATCGGTGCCGAGCTGGTGTCCTCGGAGGACGACCTGCTGCTGGTCAGCAAGAAGGCGCAGTCGATCCGGTTCACCGCGACGGATGATGCGCTGCGGCCCATGGGGCGCGCTACGTCGGGCGTGAAGGGAATGAGTTTCCGTGAAGGAGACGAACTTCTCTCGATGAATGTCGTCCGGCCCGGTACGTTCGTCTTCACCGCCACCGACGGCGGCTACGCGAAGCGGACCAATGTCGATGACTACCGTGTCCAGGGTCGCGGCGGCCTCGGCATCAAGGCCGCCAAGATCGTGGAGGACCGTGGCTCGCTGGTCGGAGCGCTGGTGGTCGAGGAGAACGACGAGATCCTCGCCATCACGCTGAGCGGTGGCGTGATCCGTACGCGGGTCAGCGGGGTCAGGGAGACGGGCCGTGACACCATGGGCGTCCAACTGATCAACCTGGGCAAGCGCGATGCCGTGGTCGGTATCGCCCGGAACGCCGAGGCGGGTCGTGAGGCTGAAGAGGTCGAGGAGATCGCCGACGCAGCCGAAGCGGCCGCGCCGGAGGCGGCCGAGGGCGCAGAGGCCCCGGTCGACGAGCACGAGGAGTAGATCGTGAGTGGAGCCACGGGCGCCGGGGCGGGCGGTCCGAGAGCCGAGGGTGGAGCACCCTCCGGGCCCGCGACCGCGCCGGAAGGCGCCCGTGGCCCTGCCGGGGAGGGCGGCGGGCGGCAGGACGGTTCGTCCCGGAAGGACCCTCAGGGCGGGGGGACGACGACGGACACACGCCAGCTGCGTGCCCAGCCTCAGCCTCAGCCTCAGCCGCAACCGCAGGCTCAGCCGCAGTCCGGGCAGCCGTACCACCCGCCGCAGGCCTATCCCTCGCCCGCCGGCGGCGGAGGGGACACGGGCGGGCGGGCATCCCAGGCGGGGCACCAGCAGTCCGTACGGCGGCCGCGCCCCGGCGCGCGTACGACGCCGCGCATCCGCAAGGCCCGGCTGAGGGTGGCCAAGGCCGATCCGTGGTCGGTGATGAAGGTCAGCTTCCTTCTCTCCATCGCGCTGGGAATCTGCACGATTGTGGCTGTCGCGGTGCTGTGGATGGTCATGGACGCGATGGGGGTCTTCAGCACGGTCGGCGGCACGATCAGCGAGGCGACGGGGTCGAACGAGGGCAACGGCTTCGATCTGCAGTCCTTCCTGTCGCTGCCGCGGGTGCTGGCGTTCACCTCGATCATCGCGGTGATCGATATCGTGCTGGCCACGGCGCTGGCGACGCTCGGTGCGTTCATCTACAACCTGTCGGCGGGCTTCGTCGGTGGCGTCGAGCTGACGTTGGCGGAGGACGAGTAACCGATTTTGGGACTGCGCCCGACGTGCGCTAATCTTTCGGTGCAGCGCGGGGCTATAGCTCAGACGGTTAGAGCGCTTCCCTGATAAGGAAGAGGCCACAGGTTCAAGTCCTGTTAGCCCCACCGCGTGATTGGGCCCGGTCAGAGATTTCTCTGCCGGGCCTGATGCGTTGGCGGGTGAGGTCAGTTGAGTCCGGCGTAGGTCACCGAACGGTATCGGTCGGTGTGTATAGTCGGGCGCCAGAGGTCCCCTACGTCAAAGAAGGACGAGGTCGCGCGGTGAAGAAGCTTCTCCTGGTCGCACTGGCCGCCATCGGCGGACTCCTCGTGTACCGCCAGATCCAGGCGGATCGCGCCGAGCAGGATCTGTGGACGGAGGCGACCGACTCCGTGCCCGCAGGTTCGGGTGTGTGAGACGAAACAGTCCTGACAAGCCCCGGCTGCCGAGCAGCCGGGGCTTCGTGCGTCGGAGGGCGGTGCGGTCCGCTGTTGCAGGACCGTGACGCCGGTCCCCTTGTATTTGCTTTAGCACACCCTTAGCTTGCAAGAGCAAAGATTGACGTGTTCAGGGCAAGGGGCAGGCGACATGGCACGACGACACCGCCGGTTGGCGCGGGCGTTGATCGGCGGAGTGCTCCTGGCACTCGCCGCCCCGCTGCCGGCCCGGGCGGCGCCTTCTGACGAGGGTGCGGCGGTCGACGGGACCAGCAGCATGGTGATGGTGCTGGACTCATCGGGCTCGATGGCCGAGGACGACGGCTCGGGCAGCACGCGTATCGCCGCCGCCCGAAAGGCCGTCGGAACGGTGGTGGACGCTCTGCCGGACGGCTATCCCGCCGGGCTTCGGGTCTATGGTGCGGACAAGCCCAAGGGCTGCGACGACACACGGCTGGTGCACCCCGTGAAGCCGGTGGACCGTGCCGGTATCAAGCAGGCTGTCGCGAAGGTGACGCCCCGAGGCGACACCCCCATCGGGCTGTCGCTGCACAAGGCCGCCGCGGACCTCCCCGAGCGCACGGGCGGATCGATCGGTCAGCGCACGATCCTGCTGATCTCGGACGGCGAGGACAACTGCCAGTCCCCACCGCCCTGCGAGATCGCCGAGCAGCTTGGCAGGAACGGGGTCGACCTGCGGATCGACGCCATCGGCTTCCAGGTCCGAGGCAAGGCTCGGGAGCAGCTCCAATGCATCGCGGAGGCAGGCAACGGCCGCTACTACGACGCACCCGACGCGAAGGCGCTGGCGCGCCAACTCCAGCGTGCAGGGCAGCTCTCGGCGGACGGCTATCGCTTCAGGGGCGCCAAGGCCGAAGGGGCCCCGGGCAGGAAGGGGGCTCCCCGTCTCGTACCGGGCCAGTACCTGGACACTATCGGGCCGAACGAAAAGCGCTACTACGCGGTCGAGTTGGACGGGAAGTCGACCGTGAACTTCTCCGCGACCGCTGTACCGCAGCCCGGCGTCGCGGTGGATGTCACCGATGTGCTGGGCACCGGCGTGGAGTCCGGTACCGACACCGTCTGTGAGTCCAGCACCGAGCTGTCCGGGCAGAAGGAGGGCGCGACACCGATCACTTCGGGGGTCAGCCGCATCCCTTCCGAGAAAGGAGGCGGCAGTTGTGATGAGCCGGGCCGGTACTGGCTGGCGGTCGAAAGGAAGGCATCGGACGGCTCGGACGCCTCTCGGTGGCCACTGGAGCTGACGTACGACGTCGAGAAGCCCCTGCCGAAGAGCGTCACCCCGGCGCAGTCGGAGCCGGAGTACGGCGCGGGCGGCAAGGAGGCGCTGCTGCCCACGACCGCCCCGAAGGACGTCACCGGTGGAACGGGCTTCAATGACGCCCGGCAGATCAGGCAGGGCGTCTGGCGGGACGACGTCCTGCCGTCGCAGACCCTGTGGTACAAGGTGGCGGTGGGCTGGGGACAGCAGTTGCGGTACGACGTGGAATTCGCCAACGAGCCGACCGTGAAGGGATACAGCTCGGCGACCTCCTACGGCGCCACCCAGGTCTACACCCCGGCCCGGCACCCCGTCGGCGGCGGCACCGGGGAGTTCAGCCCGCAGTCCGTCTACAACGGTCGGCCGATGGCTCTCGAGATGGGCACGGTGCCCGTCGCGTGGACCAATCGCTACGAGAGCCACCCCAACACCATTCCGGTGCACGACAAAGGCACTTTCTACATCGCGGTCACGCTGGGAGCCAGGGCCGCTGAGATCGCCGAGAACCCGCACATCGGCTTCCGGCTGCGCGTGGCGGTGCTGGGCAAGGAGAAGTCCGGGCCGCAGCACAACGCACCACTGGTGACCGCCGGTGTTCCTCGCCCCTCGGAGGACAGCCGGGACGGTCACAGTGGAGGATGGACCTCCGGCCCGGTGATCGCGGCCGTTGCGTGTGGGGTGGGCATCGTGCTCCTGTCCGGATTGGCGGTGGCCTACGGGCGGGTGCGGAGGAAGAACAGGACGATCCGATGAGGAGTGGCTCGTGGTGAGGCGTCGGGCGGGGAGAGGTGGCCTTGCCGCGGTGGCGGCGCTGTGTGCCGTGGCGGTGATGCCGGGGACGGCTCTGGCGGACGGCGCGGGCGACCTGCCGGCCTACCGGACCGCGGAGGGCGCCAAGAAGGCCCACGGCGTCGCGAGCAGCGCGGACGCCGAAACGATTGCGCCCGGGGTCTACACCGACACCATCGGGCGTGGCGAAGAGCGGTACTACGGCGTGACCTTGGACGCCAAGTCCAGCGCCTTCATCTCGGCGGTGGCGGCGCCGGCGCCCGGCACCAAGATCGCCGACTACGGCGACACCCTCAAGGTCGTGCTGGAGGACAACGAGGGCAACGAGTGCGGGAGCGGGGACGCGACGTTCGCGGGCGACGGCATGGCGTACCCCATCGGCGCATACGCCTCTCGGCGTATCGGGGGTGGGGTCACGCAGTGCCAGAGCCCCGGCCCGTACCTCCTCAAGGTGGCACGCGAAGGAGAGGCGACGTCCGACCCCGGCCGCTGGCCGATCGAGATCCGCTACATGTCCGAGCCCGGCCTGAAGGGCAGCATCCCCGCGGAGCCGGGCAAGGGCAGTTGGAGCTCGGCGACGCCCGTGCCGCCCAGCGGGGCAACGAAGAAGGAGGCCAGGGGCGGCACCGGCTTCAATGACGCCCGGTCGGTCGGCAAGGGTGTCTGGCGGGACAGGATCAAGCCCGGTGAGACCCGCTTCTACCGGGTGCCGGTCGACTGGGGCCAGCAGCTGAACGTGAGTGCGGAGCTGCCGAACGCCCCTGGGAACAAGGACATCTCCGACGGTTATGTGCCCCAGGGGCTCGGGCTGGCGGCGTACAACCCGGCGCGTGGAGCGGTGGACGACGACAACTTCGCCGACTATGAGGGAAAGCAGTCGGCGGCCAAGCTGTTCACCGCGCCGGTGGACTACGGCAACCGCTTCAGCAGCACTGCCGACATCTCGGCGATGTGCTTCGCCGGCTGGTACTACCTCGCTGTCTCCATGCACCCCGACACCGCACAGTTCTTCAAGAGCGGTACGGACCTCACCCTGCGGGTCGACCTCAAGGGTTCGCCGAAGGCGGGGCCCGCATACGCGGGAGACGCGGCCAAGGCGGGCTTCGGCGTCACCGCCGACGACCGGGAGATGGCGGACAAGGGACAGACGGCTGCCGAGAGCGCAGAGAGCGACACCATGGGCCTCGTCGCCACCGCAGGCATCGGTACCGGTACGGTCCTCGTGCTCGGGCTCGGGGTGTGGATGCTCGTCGCACGGCGGCGCACACCGGCCACCGTAACCCCGGCGCCGTCCACCCCTGTGGTACCGCACTCGACGCAGTCGCCACCCGGAGCCCAGCCGGGGCAGCCCCATCTGCCGTACCAGTCTCCTCAGCAGGAGCAGCAGTACGGTCCGCCGCGGAGCTGGTGAGTCAGCGCGCGTTCAGAGCCCAGAAGCCCACCGCGAAGCACAGCAGCGCCAGGGCCAGTACCGGGATCGTCACTTTCGGGGGCGGTCCCGGTCTGCGTGGCGGGGCCGGAATCTGCGAGGGACGTGGCGAGGCCGGCGGAGGCGAGGGAACCTGTGGGTTCTGAGCGGTGTATGGACGAGTAGGAACGTCATGACGCCGTACCGCGGACATCGGGACATGGGAGATGTCCGGGCCCGTGATGGGGGAGGGGGAAGGCACATGGGCAGGCGGAGGACCGGGAGTGGAGTGGACGGGTTGCCGGCCCGGCGGCGGTACGGGCATGGGCGTGGGCGTGGGCGTCGGTGGGGTGCTCGGCTGCTCGGCGCGCTGCGCGGGAGGAGCCAGTTGGAAGCTGCCCGTCTCCGACGGCGACGGTGGTGCGGAGGTCCGGTGCGTGTCACCGCCCGAACGGCCGGAGGCGGGCCCGTCCGGGCCGAACCCGGCGGGCAGCGGCCCGATGTGGTCGAAGACCTCGACGGCCTCCTCCTCGAGGGTGGCGTCCGGCAGCATCTCCGTGGCGGCCGTGAGCGCCTTGCGCGCGCCCGTGGCCGTGCGGAAGCGGGCCTGCGGGTCGGGCTGGAGAAGGTTGGCGAGCACCTGCCACAGCGGCTCCGGTACGCCCTCGGGCGCGCCCGGTACGCCATGGGCCAGGAAATGCTCGACCAGCGCCTGGGAGTCCGGCTTGCTGCCGGTCAGCAGATACAGCGCCACCAGGCCGACCGCGAAGAGGTCCGTGGGGAAGTCCGGCTCCGCGCCCAGCATCTGCTCGGGAGCGAAGTAACCGGGCGTGCCCACCACATAGTTGGTCTCCGTGAGCCGGGGCTCGCCCTTGCGCATCGAGATACCGAAGTCGGACAGGCGCAGATGCGGCCGCCCCGTACCAGTGGCCTCGAGCAGGATGTTGGCCGGCTTGATGTCGCGGTGCACCACGCCCTCGGCGTGGACCGCGGTGAGGCCCGACAGCAGCTGGTCGAGGAGTGTGCACACGAAGCGGGGCGGCAGGGGGCCGTAATCCCCGATGAGGTGGGCCAGCGAGCCGCCGCGCACCAGGTCCATGGTGAACAGCACCTTGTCGTCGTCCGCCGCCCAGCTCGCCGGAGCCAGCACATGGGGGTGGTCGATCCGCAGCGCTTGCTCACGGACGAACCGCAGCAGCGTGTGCGCGTCGCTCTGCTGCAGCACCTTGGCCGCGACATAGCGTCGCCGCCGTTGGTCCCATGCGCGCCACACGGCGCCCACCCCGCCGCGTCCGATCGGGTCGACCAGTTCGTACCGGCCAGCGAATACCTCACCCATGGCTCCGCGTCCGCCCCCTTGCCACTCAACCTGGTCCGCCTCGTCGTGGGCGACCGCCTCAGCGGTTCGCCAGGCGCCCTGTACCTGGAGGACTCTGCCAGCTCCGGGGGAGCCAAGGCGAGTCTCTTCATGTGTATACGCGATGCCGGCTGTGGAGCTCTGGCGGGTCTGCCGCTTCGCCGGCTGCCGCATACCGGTCCGGAAACGGCCGTGGTCCGCAACGGCGTGATGGAACAGGAACGGTCAGGGGCACGGACTCATAGCAGACGGGTAGTGGTTCAGCCCGGTGGCGGAGCAGCGGACATCGGCGTTCGCACGGGGTGCCGAAGAGGACGCCGAAGTGGGTGCTCGAAAGAGGACGCCCGAAGAGGGCGCCGAAGAAGTGGGTCCCGAAGAGGGTCTCCGAAGAGAGTGCCGCGAGAGGAGGCGGAGAGGCGCGCCACGTGACCGGGACGGAGGGTGGCCGACGGCCGCGGGGGGCGGGGACCGTCACGGTGGGACGGCCCCGCTTGCGCCTTCCTCAGCCCTGGTGCGACTCGTAGTGGGCAACCGCCTCGGCGGTCCGTCCGGCGCCGTACACCCGCAGGAACTCCGCCAGTTCGGGTTGGCTCGCGGCCAGCGTGTCCGCAGCTTCGATGATGTCTCCCGCCGCCGCGACCGACCTCAGCAGCGACTGGATCTCGCGGACCACCCGCCGGACCGTGGGCGCCCCGGAGCTCGAAGTGGACTGGGAGGTGGTGCTCAGTACGGATCCCCCGGAGGTCTTCTTGATCTCCTCCATGCGGTCCGCGGCCTCGGCGGCGCTGACGCTGCCGTCCGCGACCAGGCCCGCCAGCTCCTGGAGTGCCTGGACCCGCTGCACCACGGCAGGGTTGCCGATCTTCGCCCGCTGACCGCTCATCAGCTGCGACAGCATGGGTGCCGACAGCCCGAGCACAGCGGCCAACCGTGCCTGGTTGAGGCCGAGGTCGTCGATCAGCCGGCGAAAGAGCGCCCCCAGCGGCTCGCCGTACCAGCTGCGCTGCAGCTCCCGGGCTCTGGCTGTGGCTTCCTGCTGTGCTGCGTCCATCACGACTCCCCTTCGCTGCTGCGAACCTCGCGCGACATCCTACGGAGCGTGACTGCCGATCGGGAGTCCCTTATCCTTTTGCAGGGTTCCTCCGAAGACCCGGTACTCTGGTCTGCGGCAGTCGGCGGGGCAGCGGTGCGCAGCCGTCGGCTTCACCACCTTCGGGGCCTTAGCTCAGTTGGTAGAGCGCTGTCTTTGCATGGCAGATGTCAGGGGTTCGACTCCCCTAGGCTCCACCCCGAAAGTTGAGCGGCGGGAGACCTGTGGTCTCCCGCCGCTCTGCGTAGGGCGGTGCGTCCGGGGTTCCGATGGCGGTACGTCCCGGGGTGGCGCTGTTCAGCCCTGGTCTCCACGCTCGCGTTGCTCCGACTCCGCCTGCTTGGCCTGGACCTCCGGGTCCAGAGCGGTCTGCTCGCTGCCGTCGACGGAGGTGAGCGGCGGGCGGTCGCCGAGTTCCGTGGCGGCCGGGGGCTCGACGAGCCAGTCCGGATTGGCCTGCTTGTCCCACCACTTCCATACGGCGACGGCGCCTCCGACCAGCGCGCCGAGCACCAGCATCCGCTTGCCGGCGCGGCCGCAGGCGGCCCGGCGGCGACGCTTTCTCACCAGCTTCTCGATCTCCGCGGTGGTCACCTGTCCGCGGAGCGCGGCGATCGCGGCAGCGCTGCGTTCCACCGCCTCCTCGCGCACGGGCTCAGCGGCCGCCACGGCCTGCTCGACCCGGGGCACGGTGTACTCGGCCGCCTGGCGTGCCGCCTTGCGAGCGCGTTTCGCCGCTCGCGTCGCGGCGGCGTCCACCTTCGGCGGGAGCGACTCACGGGCCTGCTGAAAGCCTTGCTGCAGGCGGGGCTGAAGGTGTGCGTCGTACTGGACGAGTGCGGTGTCACGGGCCTGTTGTGCGGCCTGGGACACCTTGGGCGCCAGCCGTACGCGGGCCTCATGCGCGTAGTGCACGGCCTGGTCCTTGGCCGTGCCGGCGTATGGCGCCACCACCTCCGCGGCGTGCAGCACGCTGTCCTTCGCGGTGCCGGTCGCGGCGCGCACGCTGTCGATGCGGGTCACGGGATCCTCCTCCTCGGTGGCGGTACGGTTTTCGCCTTTCCACCCGATAAGAGATCATGCCCGCCCGGGGTCCGTACGGCATGCGCGGACAGGCATCCGGGTCAAGTTCGCCAAAAGCAGATCCAGGGGCCATGGGGAGCCCCTCCCGACACTGCCACGGTTTGCCGCCACGCGCTCCCGGTTCGGCGGCTACTCGTCGCGCCCGAGTCCGTGCGAGGATCGGTGAACGTCAGTGAAAACTACGGAAGGCAGATCGTGGCTGAGCAGCTCTACGCCACCCTGAAGACCAACCACGGCGACATCGAGATCCGGCTTCTGCCGAACCACGCGCCGAAGACGGTCAAGAACTTTGTCGAGCTCGCCGAGGGCACTCGCGAGTGGACTCACCCGCAGACCGGAAAGCGGTCCCAGGACAAGCTGTACGACGGCACGGTCTTCCACCGGGTGATCAGCGGTTTCATGATCCAGGGCGGCGACCCGCTGGGCAACGGCACCGGCGGCCCGGGGTACGAGTTCGGCGACGAGTTCCACCCGGACCTCGCGTTCGACCGGCCCTACCTGCTCGCCATGGCCAACGCCGGCCCGGGCACCAACGGCTCGCAGTTCTTCATCACCGTCTCGCCGACGGCTTGGCTGACGGGCAAGCACAGCATCTTCGGCGAGGTCGTCGACCCGAAGAGCCAGCAGGTCGTGGACGCCATCGCGGCCACCCAGACCAACCCGCGCACCGACCGTCCGCTGAAGGACGTCGTGATCGAGTCAGTCGTCGTGGAGACCCGCGAAGGCTGACCCGAACGGGAACCAACCCGCCCCGCCCGTCCGTATGAGGGGCGGGGCCGGTCTTTGGCAGGCCACCCGTTGAGCAGGGAGACGAGGGACCGATGGATCAGTCGCCAGGAAGCCCGGACAGTACCGCGGCCGCGGGCGGCACACACGGCTGCTACCGGCATCCGGATCGGGAGACCGGCATCCGATGCACCCGCTGTGACCGGCCCATCTGCCCGCAGTGCATGGTCAGCGCCTCTGTCGGCTTCCAGTGTCCCGAGTGTGTGCGCGAAGGGTCCGGGACCGGCCGTGCGGCGCGCGCGACCCGCCCGCGGACGATAGCGGGCGGCACACTGACCGAGGATCCGCGTCTGGTCACCAAGATCCTTCTGGCGCTCAATCTGGCGATCTGGTTCGCGGTGCTCGGTGCCGGCGACTGGCTGGTGAATGAGCTGGACCTGGTCGGAAGCCTCCGGTACCAGGGCATCGGAGAGGGAGTCGCCGAAGGCCAGTGGTACCGGCTGCTGACCGCGATGTTCCTGCACCAGCAGGTGATGCACATCGCCTTCAACATGCTGTCCCTGTGGTGGCTCGGCCCGCCGCTGGAGGCAGCCCTCGGCCGGGTGCGCTATCTGGCGCTGTATCTGCTCTCCGGCCTCGGCGGCAGCGCGCTCTCGTATCTGCTCGCGGCCCCGAACCAGCCCTCACTCGGTGCCTCGGGTGCCATCTTCGGTCTGCTCGGCGCGACGGCCGTGCTGATGCGCCGGATGGACTACGACATGCGACCGGTGATCGCGCTCCTGGCGCTCAATCTGGTCTTCACCTTCACCTGGGGCAATATCGCCTGGCAGGCCCACATCGGGGGCCTGGTCGTCGGCGCGGCGGTGGCCTACGGGATGGTGCACGCCCCCCGGCAGCACCGCGCTCTCGTGCAGCGGACGACCTGCCTGGTGACACTGCTGGCGATTGTCGCGGTGGTGTGGGTACGGACCCTCCAGCTCACCGGTTGAGGCGCTTCGAGCAGCCGGGACAGGTCAGTTGTCCACAGCGGGTGGCGGATCTTGTGCGTGCTGTGCGGGGTGGTCTCACGTAATCGCACTGACCTGCGTTTTCCCTGGAAGGACACGGGGTGACTGGTGGGCCGTAGGACGTACCACCAGTCACACCGGCGTCAATGCTCAACGGGTTATCCACAGATCTTCTGACCTTTTCCCCATGTGGACAGGGCTGTGGATAACTCTGTGGGCAACCTTGGGGCAAGGCTTGCGGCCGACGGTGCGCGCCGCTACTTCCACTGGGTGGAGACCACGAAGCCCGCAGCGATGAAGCCGAAGCCGACGACGATGTTCCAGTTGCCCAGAGAACCGATCGGCAGTTCACCGGTGGTCACGTAGAAGACGACGATCCAGGCCAGACCGATCAGGAACATCGTCAGCATCAACGGTGCCACCCAGCTGCGGCCGCTGGAGAGGTTGATGCTGGTCTGCTTCGTCGGAGGCGGCGTGAAATCGGCCTTCTTGCGGATGCGTGACTTCGGCACGAGGGGCTCTCCTGTCGATGCGCTGCGTGACCGCGCAGTGATCTGGGTCTGTCGCCGGGGCGAGGAGGGACGGGGCGTACTGCCTCCCCCGGGCGTCCGTTAGCGTAGTCCTTCCGCGGCGCAGAAGGAGATAAGGGTACGGTGAGCAATCCAGCGGACTCCGTCACCGACCGGTCCACGCGGACCCGCCGGTTCCGTCCGGTGCGTCTGCTGACCGCCGCGGTCTTCGCCCTCGCCGGACTCATCTTCTGGACGAGTTTCAACACGGCCCAGGGTACTAACCTCCGCACCGACGACTCGATGCTCAGACTGTCCGACCTGATCAGGGAGCGCAGTCGTAAGAACGCCCGGCTCGACGACGAAGCGGCGGTGGCGCGCGGCCAGGTCGAACGGCTCGCCGAGCGTGACGACGGCAGCACAGAGGCGGAGAAGCGCAAGCTCAACGCACTGGAGCAGGCCGCGGGCACCAAGAAGCTGAGCGGCCCCGGCCTGACCGTGACCCTGACGGACGCGCCGCCGAACGCCACCGCCCGTATCCCCGGTGTGCCCGAGCCGCAGCCCAACGACCTCGTCATCCATCAGCAGGACCTCCAGGCCGTGGTCAACGCGCTGTGGCAGGGAGGGGCCCGGGGCATCAAGGTCATGGACCAGCGGCTCATCTCCACCAGCGCGGTCCGGTGTGTCGGCAACACCCTGATCCTTCAGGGCCGGGTCTACTCGCCCCCCTACAAGGTGACCGCCGTCGGCAGCACCCCCCGGCTCCAGAAGGCGCTGGCCGACTCCCCGACGATCCAGAACTACATGCAGTACGTCAACGCCTACGGTCTGGGCTGGAAAGTCGACCAGCACAGAGCGGTGACTCTGCCCGGTTACTCCGGCACGGTGGATCTGCACCACGCAAGGCCCGCGGAGTAGCCGCGACCGAAGGACCGCCGGTGTCGATGACGGTGACCGTGCGACTGATCGTCAGAACGCCCAGCGAAGTCTTTGTCACCGTGGGCGCCGTCATCGTGCTGTTGGTCGTCCATGTGCTGTCTGGACCGGGATTCGGGGCCGAGAGCGCGATGCACCGTGGAATCGGCCGGCTCGAGGAACGGTGGTCCGCCGGCCCGGCGGCCGGGCCGGGGCGGACGGAGCAGCCGGGACGTACGGCCCCGGCGCGGCCGTATGAGCGCGGAAAGTCTTCGCCGTGATGCACATCCCACGTTCCGGTGACAGGTGGGCCGAACCCGTGCTCGAGGGCACGGACGCCCGCCCCCTCCAGAGGGGGCTCGGCCACTACGAGCGCACGGCCGGTCTCGGCGGAACCGGAAACTTTCGCGGTCGCCGGGCACCGTCGCACGTACGGCGACCCGTTCAAGGACTTCCCGGCACTGCGGCCCGGCGATGCCGTGGTGCTCACCGACGGCGCGACCTGGTCACCTACCGCGTCGACGGGACGCCGTACGGCACGCTCCCGTCGGACACCTCGGTCCTCGCCCCGGTCCCGGAGAAGGCCGGATTCGACCGGCCGGGCCGCCATCTCACCCTGACCACCCGCGAGCCGGAGTGGGCACAGCCACCGGCTGATCGTTTGGGCACACCTCGAAACAGCACGGGCCTCGGGCGGGGCAACCCCGGTGCATTGCGCAGCTGACCCACCCGCCACACGCTCCGACCCTTAGTCTGGGTGCTGCAATCGACTTCGGCACCGGCAAGTAGGGACAGGATGTACGGCTGGATCTGGCGGCATCTGCCGGGGAACGCTTGGGTGCGGGCGGGGATCTCGCTCGTCCTGGTACTGGCGATCGTCTTCGTGCTCTTCCAGTACGTCTTCCCCTGGGCGGAGCCCCTGCTTCCGTTCAATGATGTGACGGTCGACAACGGCGGAGGACCTTCAGCCCGATGAGTGCACGCATTCTCGTCGTCGACAACTACGACAGCTTCGTCTTCAACCTCGTCCAGTACCTCTACCAGCTCGGAGCCGAGTGCGAGGTGCTGCGCAACGACGAGGTCGGGACCGCGCACGCCCAGGACGGATTCGACGGCGTACTGCTGTCCCCGGGGCCGGGCACTCCGGAGCAGGCGGGCGTCTGTGTCGACATGGTCCGGCACTGCGCGGACACCGGGGTGCCGGTGTTCGGAGTGTGCCTGGGGATGCAGTCGATGGCGGTCGCCTACGGCGGAGTCGTCGACCGGGCGCCCGAACTGCTGCACGGCAAGACCTCCCGCGTGACGCACGAGGGCAGTGGTGTCTTCGGGGGGCTCCCCTCGCCGTTCACCGCCACGAGATACCACTCCCTCGCCGTCGAACGGGGCACCGTCCCGGACGAGTTGGAGGTCACGGCCTGGACGGACACAGGGATCGCGATGGGGCTGCGGCACCGGGACCTGCCGGTGGAGGGAGTGCAGTTCCACCCTGAGTCGGTGCTCACCGAGTGGGGGCACCGGATGCTCGCCAACTGGCTCGTGGTCTGCGGGGACGCCGGTGCCGTGGAACGGTCCGCGGGGCTTGCGCCGGTGGTCGGCAAGGTCGGCGCGTGACCGCACTCCGCCCCGAACGCGACGCGGAGTCGCCGCACGGAGAGCCGCACGGCGACTCCGGTGCGTTCGAGGCGGCTGTCGGACGGCTCCGCGATCCGTTGAACGACCCCTTGCCGGGACAGAGCGCCGGCCAGGTGTCCGCACAGGACCAGGTTTCCGGACCCGCCGCGGGGCAGACCGCGGGCCGGGCTCTGGGGCATGTGCCGTATCAGGTACCGAGTGAGGCCTCGGAGCAACAGGTCTCACCGTGGTTCCGTTCTCCGTCGGAGCCCGAGCCGGGGGGCGAGACGGCCGGGCCCCCGCTCTCGTCGTCTCCGTCGACCTCGTACGGCGAGTCGACGTCGTACGGCCAGGGGTCCGCCGGTCGGCACGGCCGGGCGTACGTCTCTCCGCCGGAGCCCGGGCAGACGCACGCGCCGGCACCGACGGAGCCCGGGGGCCCGTACACGCCCGCTGATGCCTGGCGGATCCTCGCGCAGACCCCTGCCCCGGAGGACTACGCGGCCCCCTCGGGCCCGGCTGCCGCCGGACACACCGGTCGGCAGGGATCCGGACCGCGCCATGCCTCCCCGCGTCCCGACGAGGCTCCCATGCCCGCGCCGGCCCCCGGCGAGCAGCCGGGGGCCGGCGCGGCGGCTGCGGGATCCCGGACCGGAGAGGCCGGGGACGACGAAACCGTGGCGTTGCGTGTCGCGGGTACCTCCGTGTCCCCGCGGCCCGCGTCGTCCGCCAGGTCCGGCACTCCCGTTGCAGGTGGCCGGGCCGCGCGGCGGAAGGCGGCCCGGAGCGCCGGGCGGCTGGGCGGCAGACGCGGACGGCGTGCAGCGGGGCCGAGCGCCACCCGTGCGGATGTTCCCGCCCCCCGGTCCCGTATGGAGGCCCGTCGTCAGGCACGGGCGCGCAAGGATCCGCCGAGTGTCATCGCCAGCCGCGTCCTCGGGGAGACATTCATCACGATCGGCGTGCTGATGCTGCTGTTCGTGACCTACCAGCTCTGGTACACGAACGTTCTCGCCCAGCAGGAGGCCGGCGGAGCGGCCAGCAACCTGCAGAACCGGTGGGACAGTGGCGGCGACGACCGGAAGGCGGGCGCCTTCTCGCCCGGCCAGGGCTTCGCGATCATGTACATCCCCAAGCTGGACGTGAAGGTCCCGATTGCCGAGGGCATCGACAAGCACAAGGTCCTGGACCGCGGCATGGTCGGCCACTACGCCGACGGCAAGCTGAAGACGGCCATGCCCTGGGACAAGAAGGGCAACTTCGCGGTGGCGGGGCACCGCAACACACACGGCGAGCCCTTCCGGTACATCAACCGGCTCGATCCGGGCGACGAGATCATCATCGAGACGCAGCGCAGCTTCTACACGTATGAGATGGCGAGCATCCTTCCGCAGACGCTGCCCTCGAACATCGACGTGATCAAACCGGTGCCGCCGGGCTCGGGTTTCACCCGGCCCGGGCGCTACATCACGCTGACGACCTGCACACCGGAGTTCACCAGCACCTATCGAATGATCGTCTGGGGAAAGATGGTCGACGAGCGGGCGCGCAGCGAGGGCAAGCCGGACGCACTCGTCGGCTAGGGCCCAGAGAACAATCGAAACATCGGAAACGGAGTACGACGCGGTGGCAGCGACCCATCACGCAGAGGACACCGAGGCACAGCCACCGCAGCGATCGCGCCCCGGGCGCCGGATAGCCGCCGCCATCAGTGTCGTCGGCGAACTGTTGATCACCGCCGGTCTGGTCCTCGCCCTGTTCGTCGTCTACTCGCTGTGGTGGACCAATGTGCTGGCGGACCGGGAGGCCTCCCGTCAGGGCGACCGGATCCGCGACCGCTGGGCGGGCGGGCCGGGCGCACTGGACACCAAGGACGGCATCGGCTTCCTGCATGTGCCGGCGATGAGGAACGGCGAGGTGCTGGTCACCAAGGGGACCGGCACCGAGGAGCTCAACCACGGAGTCGCCGGCTTCTACACCAAGCCCATGAAGTCGGCGATGCCCTGGGACGACCAGGGCAATTTCACCCTGGCCGCGCACCGCGACGGCCACGGCGCGAAGTTCCACAACATCGACAAGCTCGACGAGGGCGACGCCGTCGTCTTCGAGACCCGCGACACCTGGTACGTCTACACGGTCTTCGCGAAGCTGCCGGAGACCTCGAAGTTCAATGTGGACGTGCTGGATGACATCCCGAAGGAGTCGGGCAGGAAGAAGGCGGGCCGCTACATCACGCTGACGACCTGCACGCCGGTCTACACATCGAAGTACCGGTACGTCGTCTGGGGCGAGCTGGAACGCACGGAGAAGGTGGACGCGGACCGTACGCCCCCCGAGGAGCTGCGCCGGACGTAGGGCGCGCTGTGTACGCCGTAACGGGGTCGGAGAGGCTCCCGGGGCGGGGAGAGGCTCCCCGGGCGTCCAGAAGGGCGCGGAGAGGCCGCGAGAGGTCGCCCCGGAGGCAGGGAGAGGCCTCAGAGACATGGAGGGCACGGAGAGGCCCCGGCACCCACCCAAGTGAGGTGCCGGGGCCTCTCCGTGCCCTCTGACGGCTCAGGTCTTCGTCTAGCCGGCCGGGCCGCCGAAGATACCGCCGTCGTCGCCGTTCTGGCCCCCGTCGCCGTTCTGGTCCCCGTCGCCGCCCTGAGGCGGTGCCGTGACCAGGTTCACGGAGTCACCCTTCTTCACCTCGGTGCCCGCCGCCGGGTTGGTGGCGACCACGATGGCGTTGCCCTCCTGGGCCGGACCGATGCCGCTGACGACCAGGCCCGCTTCCTCGAGCGCCTTCTTGGCGTCCTTGAGCTTCTGGTTGGTCACATCCGGCATGGCGAACTTCTCGGCCGCCTTGGCCACCGTGAGGGTGACGGTCGACTGCGGCTCCACCTGGCTGTTGCCGGGCGGTGTCTGCGCGATGACCGTGCCCGCGGCCACGTCCTCACGCTCGGTCTCCTGGGTAGTGACCTCGAGGTCGAGCGCCTCCAGCTGCTGCTGGGCCGTGGCGATCGGCTGGTTGGTCACGTCCGGGACGGTGACCTTCTCCTTCTCCTTGGCGACCGAGAGAGTGATCGTCGCGGTCTTCGGCTTCTTGCTCTCCGCGGCGGGCGCCTGATCGATCACGATCCCGGGGGTGCGCTCCGACTCGACCGGCTTGGCGAGGATCTTGTCGCCGTCGAAGCCCTTGTCCTCGAGAGCCTCCCGGGCCTTCTCGAGGGACAGGCCCTGGACGTCCGGAACGGAGATCAGCTGAGGACCCGAGCACAGGGTGACCTTGACCGTGCCGTTCTTGTCGACCCTGGCGCCCTGGGCCGGGCTCTGCTTGGTGATCTGGTTCTTCTTGACGTTGCCGCAGCTCTTCGAGCCGTCCTTGACGACGTTGAAGCCGCCGTTCTCGCCCTGGGACTTGGCTTCGGCCAAGGTGTTGCCGACGAGATTGGGCACGTCGACCCGGCTGGCGGGGGTGGTTCCGCCGAAGATCTCCTTGCCGATGAAGATCGCTCCGACCAGCACCAGTATGCCCGCGACCACCAGCAGGATCGTCGAGGTGTTGCTCTTCCTGTCGCCCCCGCCGCGGCGGCGGTCCGGGCGCTCGTCGTAGCCGTAGCCACCGTCGTCCTCGCGCATCGGCGGCAGCATGGAGGTCTGCCCGTGCGCGTCCTGGGCGCGCAGGGCGGTCGTCGGCTGGTCCGCGCCGTACGCTCCGTAGCCGACCGAGCCCATGGCAGCCGTGGCCGCCACCGGCTGGCCCTCGAGAGCCGCTTCGATGTCGGCGCGCATCTCGTCGGCCGACTGGTACCGGTAGTCGGGGTCCTTGGTGAGCGCCTTGAGGACGATGGCGTCCATCTCCGGAGGGAGCTCCGGATCGAAGGTGCTCGGCGGCTGAGGCTCCTCGCGGACGTGCTGGTACGCCACCGCGACCGGGGAGTCGCCCACGAAGGGCGGCCGGACGGTCAGCAGCTCGTACAGCAGGCAGCCGGTGGAGTACAGGTCGGAGCGCGCGTCGACCTGCTCGCCCTTGGCCTGCTCGGGAGAGAGGTACTGCGCGGTGCCGATGACCGCGGCCGTCTGCGTCATGGTCATGCCCGAGTCGCCCATGGCGCGGGCGATGCCGAAGTCCATGACCTTGACCTGGCCGGTGCGCGTCAGCATGACGTTGGCCGGCTTGATGTCGCGGTGGACGATGCCGGCCCGGTGGGAGTACTCCAGGGCCTGGAGGATCCCGACGGTCATCTCCAGCGACCGTTCGGGCAACAGCTTTCTGCCGGAGTGCAGCAGCTCACGGAGGGTCGACCCGTCCACGTACTCCATGACGATGTACGGGATCGAGACGCCGTCGACGTAGTCCTCGCCGGTGTCGTAGACCGCGACGATCGACGGGTGGTTGAGCGAGGCGGCCGACTGGGCCTCTCGGCGGAACCGGGCCTGGAACGACGGGTCGCGCGCCAGATCGACCCGCAGCGTCTTCACAGCGACGGTGCGGCCGAGGCGGGTGTCATGGGCGAGGTACACCTCGGCCATACCGCCGCGGCCGAGCACCGAGCCCAGCTCGTACCGGCCGCCGAGGCGACGCGGCTCTTCCATAGCTTCTCCAGCCCTCTCCGTCATTCCCGACGCACCGGTATGGGGTCCGGCGGTGTGCTGCTCGGGCCTACCGTACCCGGCACGCCGTGGGGGTCCCGGACGCGACCGCTACCTGATACCGGACCGGTACGGTCGCGTGGGCAGTTCGGTTCAGAGCGTGATCCGGGTCACTTGCCGTTGAGTACCGCCTCCATGACGTCCTTGGCGATCGGCGCGGCAAGGCCGCCGCCGGAGATGTCGTCACGGTTGGCACTGCCGTCCTCGACGACCGTGGCAACCGCGACAGGGCTGCCGTTGTCGGTCTTTGCGTATGAGATGAACCACGCGTAGGGCTTCTCACTGTTGTCGACACCGTGCTGTGCGGTACCGGTCTTGCCACCGACGGTGACGCCCGGGATCTGGGCCTTGGTGCCGGTGCCCTCCTTGACGACCGTCTCCATCATGTCCTGAAGCTTCTGGGCGTTCTCCCCGCTGAGCGGACGGCTCATCTCCTCGGGCTTGTGCTGCTCGATCACATTGAGGTTCGGCGCACGGAGCTGGTCCACCATGTACGGCTTCATGAGCTTGCCGTCGTTGGCGATCGCGGAGGTCACCATCGCCATCTGGAGCGGAGTCGTGGCGGTGTTGAACTGGCCGATGGAGGAGAGGGCGTTGCCGGGCCGGTCCATCTTGTCGTCGTAGACGCTCTTGTCGGCGCGGACCGGGGTGAAGACCTCTTCGTTGAAGCCGAACTTCTCGGCCTGCTCGACCATCTTGTCCCGGCCGACGTCGTCGCCCAGCTTGCCGAAGACGGTGTTGCAGGAGAACCGCAGTGCCTGGCGGAGAGTGGCGTTCTCGCAGGGGATGTTGCCCTCGTTCTCCAGGTTCTTGGTGCTGAGCGGCAGCTGCCAGGGCAGCGGCGAGTCGGTCTCGGCGTCGATGTCCGTGACCTTGCCGTTCTCCAGGGCGGCGGCGGCCGTGACGACCTTGAAGGTCGAGCCGGGCGGGTACGTTTCCCGCAGCGCCCGGTTGACCATCGGCTTGTCCTCGTCCTTGTTCAGCTTGACCCAGGCGTCCGTGTCCTTGTCGGAGTTGCCCGCGAAGCTGGACGGGTTGTAGCTCGGGGTGCTGGCCAGGGCGAGGATCGCGCCGGTCTTCGGGTCGAGGGCGACGACCGCGCCCTTCTTGTCGCCGAGGCCCTCGAAGGCGGCCTTCTGCGCCTTGGCGTTGAGGGTGGTGACGACCTGTCCGCCCTTCTTCTCCTTGCCGGTGATCATGTCGATCGTGCGGTTGAAGAAGAGCCGGTCGTCGTCACCGGTGAGGATGCCGTCGTAGATCTCTTCGAGCTGGTTGGCGCCGAACGCCTGTGATGCGCGGCCGGTGACCGGCGCCCACATCGGGCCGTTCTTGTAGGTGCGCTTGAACTTGAAGTCGCTGCCGCTGGTCTCGGAGTGGCCGGTGACCGCCTTGCCGTCGACGATGATGTCGCCGCGCTCCTGGGCGTAACGGGCAATGGCGACCCGGCGGTTGTTGGCGTCGGTGGAGAGCTCTTCGGCCTGGACGAACTGGACCCAGTTGACGCGGACCAGCAGGGCGAGGACGAGCAGGCCGCAGAAAATGGCGACCCGGCGGAGAGGTTTGTTCACGGTCGGACCACCTGAGTCATTTCGGCGTCGGTGGACGGGGCGGGAGCCGGTGCCGGGCGCCGCGCGGTGTCGCTGATCCGTAGCAGGATGGCGATGAGCGCCCAGTTGGCGATGACGGACGAGCCGCCCTGTGCGAGGAAGGGCATGGTCATACCGGTCAGCGGGATGAGACCGGTGACGCCGCCGGCGACGACGAAGACCTGGAGCGCGAAGGCGCCGGAGAGGCCGACGGAGAGAAGCTTGCCGAAGGGGTCACGGGCGGCGAGGGCGGTGCGTACGCCACGCTCGATCAGCAGCCCGTACAGCACCAGGATCGCCATGAGGCCGGTGAGGCCCAGCTCCTCGCCGACGGTGGCGAGGATGTAGTCGCTCTTGGGTGCGATACCGCCGATGAGACGGGAGTAGCCCTGGCCCAGGCCGGATCCGAAGATGCCCCCGGACCCGAAGGAGTACATGGCCTGTGCGGTTTCGGTGACGCCGCCGTTGACGAGGCGGAGCGGGTCGAGCCAGTCGTCGACACGGCGCTGGACGTGGCCCGCGAAGGAGGCCACGGCGACGGCGCCGGCCGCGCTCAGGGTGAGGCCGAAGACGACCCAACTGGTGCGCTCGGTGGCGACATACAGCATGATCACGAAGAGGCCGAAGAACAGCAGCGACGTGCCGAGGTCGGTCTCGAAGATCAGGATCAGCAGGCTGAGCGCCCAGATCACCAGAATGGGACCGAGGTCGCGGCCCCGCGGCAGATACAGGCCCATGAAGCGGCGGCTGGCGAGCGCGAGTGCGTCCCGCTTCACCATCAGGTAACCGGCGAAGAAGACCGCGATGACGATCTTCGCGAACTCACCCGGCTGGAGCGAGCCGACACCGGGGATGGTGATCCAGATCCGTGCGCCGAACCGGGCCGGGAAGAACATCGGCGCGATCAGGAGGAGCAGCGCCACCACCATGGAGATGTAGGTGTAACGCTGCAGGACGCGGTGGTCCTTGAGGAAGGCGAGCACGCCGAGGAACAGTGCGACGCCCAGGGTGGACCACATCAGCTGGCCGGGTGCCATCGCACCGCCGAGCTGCGGGGTGGTGATGGTCGGCTCCTGGTCGAGCCGCCAGATGAGCACCAGGCCGAGGCCGTTGAGCAGCGTGGCGACGGGGAGCATCAGCGGGTCGGCGTACGGGGCGAACTTGCGGACCATCAGATGCGCGACACCCGCGAGGAGACCGAGGCCCACGCCGTAGCCGAGCATGCCGGCCGGCATGCTGCCGTCCTTCGCCAGGCCCACGTTGGCGTAGGCGAAGACCGGGATCAGGATGGCGAAGACGAGCAGCGCGAGTTCGGTGTTGCGCCGGCTCGGAGCTCCTACGGAGCTGATCGTGGTCGTGTTCGTGGTGCTGGTCATGGTCTGGACGGCCCCCTACGGCTACTGCTGGGTGCTATCGCACTGTTTGGCCAGCTGCTGCTCTTCCTCCGACAGGCTGGGGCCGGGCGTCGGAGTGGCGCTGCTGCTCGGGCTGTTCTTGTCGGTCGTGCTACGGGTCGCGGGCTCGCCGCCGGCCTCGCCCTGCTGGTCGTCGGTCTTCCGGCGGTCCTTGGCCTGCTGCTCGGCGGCCTTGGCCTGCTCGGCGCGCTTGTGGCACGCCGAGGCCTGGTTACCGAGCTCCTCGACCTTGTCCTCCGCCTGTCCGAGGCTGCCGACCGCGATCGTCTCCTTGACCTGGTTCCGCTGATAGGCGGGGAGGTACTTGAGTTCGATCTCGGGGTGGTCCTCATGGACCTCGTTGAGGCTGATCCACGCCAGATCCTGGCTGATGCCCTGGTAGAGCGCGATGTGCTTGCCCTTGGCACCGACGTAGTACTGGGTCTGGGTCCAGCGGTAGCCGCCGTAGAGGGCCGCGCCGACGACGCCGAGCGCGAGCGTGATGACCAGCGATCTCTTGAGCCAGCTGCCGCGGTGGGCGGGCTTGGTGAAGTCCTCGTCGGTGTACGCGCCGTAGCTGCCGTCGGAGAGACCGGCGATGCCGGGGTCGCCGCTGCCGGGCGGGCCGAAGCCACCGGAGTCTGCGCCGGGCGCCTGCGGGGGGACGCCCCGCCCGAGCTCGGCGGCACGGCCGGCCGGGGTCTGCATGGCGCCGTCGTCGCCGAGCTGATGCTGGTTCTCCGCCACCGCGCCCACTACGACAGGGGTGTCGTTGAGCTGTCCGGCGAGGGTGTCGCTGTCGTCGACGTCGAGAACGTCGGCGACGATGCAGGTGATGTTGTCGGGGCCGCCGCCGCGCAGAGCGAGCTGGATCAGCTCCTGCACGGTCTCGTGCGGGCCCTGGTAGCCGGCGAGTGTGTCCTCGAGGGTCTGGTGGCTGACGACGCCGGAGAGACCGTCGGAGCAGATGAGGTAACGGTCGCCGGCCCGGACCTCACGGATGGAGAGGTCGGGCTCCACATGGTCACCGCTGCCCAGCGCCCGCATCAGCAAAGAGCGCTGCGGGTGGGTGGTGGCCTCCTCCTCGGTGATCCGGCCCTCGTCGACGAGCCGTTGTACCCAGGTGTGGTCCTGGGTGATCTGGGTGAGGACACCGTCGCGCAGCAGATAGGCGCGGGAGTCGCCGACGTGGACGAGACCCAGCCGCTGTCCGGTCCACAGCAGGGCGGTGAGCGTGGTGCCCATGCCCTCGAGCTGGGAGTCCTCCTCGACCATGACGCGCAGCTGGTCGTTGGCCCGCTGCACGGCCGAACCGAGGGACGTCAGGATGTCGGAGCCCGGCACGTCGTCGTCGAGCTGGACGAGTGTGGAGATCACTTCGGAGCTGGCGACCTCGCCCGCGGCCTGACCACCCATGCCGTCGGCGATGGCGAGAAGGCGGGGGCCGGCGTAACCGGAGTCCTCGTTGCCCTCGCGGATCATGCCTTTGTGCGATCCGGCGGCGAAGCGCAGTGACAGACTCATGCGCACCTCGCCCGTCGGCTCCGGGTACATCCGCACGGTGCCCACCCTCCGGTCGGGAGCTTGCCGAGGCCTGTTGACAACGAGGCCACGGCTCGCTCGCTCCGCTCGCTCATTGTCGTACTACTTCCGCAGCTCGATGACGGTCTTGCCGATGCGGATCGGCGCGCCCAGCGGAATCGGTGTCGGGGTGGTGAGTCGGGTCCGGTCGAGATACGTGCCGTTGGTGGACCCGAGATCCTCGACGATCCACTGGCCGTCACGGTCCGGGTAGATCCTGGCATGCCTGCTGGACGCGTAGTCGTCGTCCAGCACGATCGTCGAGTCGTGGGCCCGGCCGAGGGTGATGGTCTGGCCCTGGAGCGAGACCGTCGTGCCGGTGAGGGTGCCCTCGGAGACCACCAGCTTGGTGGGTGCGCCGCGCCGCTGACGGCTCGCGCCGCGGCCGTTGGACTGCGTGCGCTGCTGCGGCGGCTGTTGCTGTCGGCCGGCGGGCGGCCGGTTCTGCTCGGCCCCCCGGCGACCTGCGCGCTGGGTCACGCGGGTGCCGAACAGGTCGCTACGAATGACCTGTACGGCCACGATGACGAACAGCCACAGTACGGCGAGAAAGCCCAACCGCATGACCGTCAGGGTCAGCTCTGACATTGCCCCCGCTTCACCCTTCGGCTTGCCGGTAAACGATGGTGGTACTGCCCACGACGATCCGCGAGCCGTCGCGGAGCGTAGCGCGGGTGGTGTGCTGCCCGTCTACCACGATGCCGTTGGTAGAGCCCAGATCCTGGATCGTCGAGGGCGTGCCGGTCCGGATCTCGCAATGCCGGCGGGAGACACCGGGGTCGTCGATCCGCACATCGGCCTCGGTGCTGCGGCCCAGCACCAGGGTCGGCCGGGAAATCTGGTGGCGTGTGCCATTGATCTCGATCCAGCGGCGGGTCTGGGCGCCGGGCATCGGGCCCGCACCGGGCAGCCGGGTCACCGGCGCCGGGCCGCCGGAGGGGCGGGCGCCGGGCGGCGAGGCGGGCATGGGCGGCGGGCTCGCGGGCTGCGCGGGGTACCCGCCGGGGTGCGGTGCGGCAGCCGGGCGCCGGCCCGCGGGGCTCTGGGACTCGCTGGAGGCCAGGGTCCGGCTGCGGACGCGGTACAGGCCGGTGTCGAGGTCGTCCGCCTTCTCCAGATTGACCTTGATCGGGCCCATGAAGGTGTAGCGCTGCTGCTTGGCGTAGTCCCGCACCATGCTGGAGAGCTCGTCGCCGAGCTGGCCGGAGTACGGGCTGAGCCGGTCGTAGTCCGGCGTGCTGAGCTCGACGATGAAGTCGTTCGGGACGACCGTGCGGTCGCGGTTCCAGATGGTGGCGTTGTTGTCGCACTCCCGCTGGAGTGCTCCCGCGATCTCCACCGGCTGGACCTCGGACTTGAACACCTTGGCGAAGGTGCCGTTCACGAGACCCTCGAGACGCTGCTCGAAGCGCTTCAGTACTCCCACGGGGCACCTCCTTTCCTGATGCTCTTCCCTGAAGTCGTCCTGGTACTGCTTACTGATCGTATCCACGACCGGCAAACACAGGTGGTTCCACTTCGCGCCCCGGCCGTCGAGTGTCGCCCCTCACAGGGGCCGCTCACAGGACCGTCGCGGGTGCGCTCGGGAGACCGCCCACACCGGATCGTAGAGGCGACCACTACGACAGTGTCCCGCAACCGGCGAGGTGCCCGGCCCCGTGGGCGAGGAATACGCGTGTGAACCCACCCCGGCCAGCGTGCTAATCTTCTGGATGTCGGAAGGCGCTCCCACACGACACGGACCGATCGGTCCGGACGGCGGAGGGGGAGTCTCACGGCAACACCCATGCGCGGGTGGCGGAATAGGCAGACGCGCTGGATTCAGGTTCCAGTGCCCGAAAGGGCGTGGGGGTTCAACTCCCCCCTCGCGCACCATACGAAGTGGGCCGCTCCAGAGTGACGAAAGTCGCTCGGAGAGGCCCACTTCGCGTTGTCACGCCGCCGTCGCAGGGTGTGAGGGAGAAGTCCGGGCGCCGGGCCCTTCGGAAGAACGGCGCCGGTGAGACGGGTGCAACCCGATGGGGCCCGGCCGGCGGCTTCGCCCGGCTCGGCTCCGGTCGTCGGCGGCAGTGGTCTTCCGGCCGTCGGCACCGGTGGCCCGGAACGGGCGGCGCCGGACCCGTGGCTCTGAACCGTTGGCGCGGGGCCTGTTTGCTCGGGCCTGTCGGGGACGGTTCTGTCGGACGGATCCGTCGTGGCCGCGGCGTAGGTCGGTCGACGTCCTGCCGGGGCCGTGCCGCCGGGCGGGAGCCGGGTGCGTCGTGGCGGCCGAGTGGCGCGGGTCTCGCCGCGTCGAACCTGGCGCTCCAGGAGACGGCCCCCGGTGCAGCCTGAGCGGCTCAGGAGGCCTTGGCGCCTGACGGAGGGTCAAGTGCTGGCGTGAGAGCCTGCCCGTTCGGGCTTCCGGTGGGGCCGAAGGTGCTTCAGTGCCCGGATCGGGCTGTTCGTCGGTTCTCGGCCGCCTTCCATGCGAAGCGGGCCTCTCCGAAGCGAGATGTGTCACTTCGGAGAGGCCTCGCTTGTGTTCCTTGCTGCCTCCTTCGTTGGAGTGCGAGGAGGCGTGGCGCAAGCCCGTACGGGCCGGGGGCCTCCCGGGCGCGCCGGTCAGGCGGCGAGGCGTGAGGCGAGCGCTTTCGCCTTCTTCGTGGCGTCCTCATGGGCCTTGGCGCGGGAGGCGTCGGCCAGCTCGACCAGGTCCGCCATCGCCGGGTTCGACCGGGCGAACGTCAGCTCGGGGACGATGAAGTCGACCTCGAGGCCGAGCAGGTCTCCCAGCACCTTCTGCAGGTAGGTCTGCACGAACTCGAATCCCTCACGCGGAGTGCCAGGGCCGTACGAACCTCCGCGGCTGGCGACCACGGTGACCGGGGTGCCGGCGGCGGAGGGCGCGTCACCGGCGGTGCGGCCCATCAGGATCACATGGTCCAGCCACGCCTTGAGGGTGGAGGGAATCGTGAAGTTGTACATCGGCGCACCGATGAGTACGGCGTCGGCCTGCTCCAGTTCTGTGGCGAGAGTGGTGCGTACGGCGAAAGCCGCCTGCTGCTCCGGGGAGTGGTCGGAGGGATCGGCGAAGCCTGCCGTGATGGAGGTGGCATCGAGGTGCGGCAGCGGGTCCGCGGCGAGGTCGCGATAGACGACCGTCCCTCCTGGGTGCTGCTCCTCCCAGGCCTTGCGGAAGGTGTCGGTGACGTCACGGGATGCCGAGCCGCCCTGGAGCAGGGCGGAGGAGTCGAGGTGAAGGAGCGTGGGCATGGAGTGCCTCCGGCAATCAGTAAGCAGGTCCAGATTCGTACGTAGCTATTATTAGCACAGCCACTTACTTTTTTATAGCAGCGAAGGTGAGCCAGTACTCTGGGAGGCATGGCTGACCACGGCGAGCAGGAGTGCAAGAAGGTCGACTCCGGCATGACGCGCGTTTTCGAGCTCTTCGGGAAGCGCTGGACCGGCCTGATCGTGTCCGTGCTGATGCAGCGGGCGGTGCACTTCGCCGAGCTGCGCCGGGCCATCCCGGGGATCAGCGAGCGCATGCTGTCCGACCGGCTGACGGAGCTGGGGGCGGCGGGGCTGCTCGTACGGGAGGTGGACGCCGGGCCTCCGTTGCGGGTCGCCTACCGGCTGACCGAGGCCGGGAAGGCGCTGGACCCGGCGCTGAAGGAACTGGGGCGGTGGGCGGAGCTGTATCTGCCGGACGCGGGCGGCTGTCCGGATCGGTTCCGTGGCGGCGGACCGCTGAGCGGTTGACCGGTCGGCCGGTTGAGGGCTGAGCGGTCGGCCCGGGGTGGCCCCGTGACCGGTTGGCGTCCACTGGTCGGGATCCACTGTGGGATCCACTTGTTGGGGGCCCCGGCGCGGGCACGGAGCAGAGTCCGCGTACGGCAGGTGGTCCGGTTCGGCGTGGCTGATGATGCTCGACCGGCGTCCGGGCCCGCTGATTCTTGATCACCTGCCCGCTCATGCTCGCTCCGGCTCTGGGGGAATCGAGCTGCACGGAGTTGTCCACAGGCTGTTGTCCACAGGCCCTGCAACGGTCGGCGGCTGAGGGTACGGTCATGCCAGTCGTGTTGGGGACGGGGAGGCGGCCAGTGATGAACCAGCAGCTGACGGGGGAGGCGGGTGGCCGGATTCCGGACCTTTCGGGATTCGCGCGGTGGCCGGAGGGGGCGCCCACACCGAAGCAGAGGGGAAAGGCCCTGCGGGACCGGGTGCCGCGCGCCGCGCACTCCGAGCTGGTCCTGGGAGCCGGGCGGCCCGACGCCGTGACGGCCGTGGAGGAGTCCAATGCCGGGCGGCTGCCGGAGCTGACCCCGATACGTGTCGGCCGGATGGCCGAGAGCCCGTTCGCCTTTCTCCGCGGATCGGCCGGGCTGATGGCGTACGACCTCGCGGGGACGCCCGCCACGGGGATCGGCGCTCAGATCTGCGGTGACGCGCACGCCGGGAACTACGGGCTCTACGGCGATCATCTGGGCAATCTCGTCATGGACATCAATGACTTCGACGAGACCGTGCACGGCCCGTGGGAGTGGGACCTCAAGCGGCTCGCGGCCTCTCTGGTGCTGGCCGGCCGGGTGGCGGGCGCGGACGAGGACACCTGCCGGGAGGCGGCGCAGGACGCCGCGGGGGCGTACCGGCGCACGATCCGGCTGCTGGCGAAGCTGCCGGTGCTGGACGCATGGAACGCGATCGCCGACGAGGAACTCGTCTCGCACACCGACGCACGCGATCTGATCGGCACCTTGCAGCGGGTCTCGGAGAAGGCGCGGCGCAACACCAGCGCCCGGTTCGCCGCCAAGTCGACCGAGGTGCTCGCGGACGGCCGACGTCGCTTCACGGACTCACCACCGGTGCTGCGGCGGGTACCGGACGCCGAGGCGTCGGCGGTGGCGTCGGCGCTGGCCGGGTATCTGCAGACCCTGCCGGAAGACCGGCTGCCGCTGATCGGGCGGTACGCGGTCCACGATGTGGCGTTCCGGGTGGTCGGCACAGGCAGTGTGGGCTTGCGGTCGTATGTGGTGCTGCTGCTCGACCACCGGGGCGAGCCCCTGGTGCTGCAGGTGAAGGAGGCACGGCCGTCCGCCCTGCTGCCGCATGTGACGAAGGCCGGGTTCGAGGTGGAGGATGCCGTGCGTTCCGGGCACGAGGGGCGCCGGGTGGTGCTCGGGCAGAAGCGGATACAGGTCGTGAGCGACATTCTGCTGGGGTGGACGACGGTGGAGGGGCGCCCGTATCAGGTGCGGCAGTTCCGGAACCGGAAGGGCAGCGTGGACCCGGCCGCGCTCGCCGCCGACCAGCTCGACGACTACGGGCGGATGACCGGTGCTCTCCTGGCGCGGGCGCATACGCACACGGCGGACCCGCGGCTGATCGCCGGCTACTGCGGAAAGGGAGAGGCGTTGGACGAGGCGGTCGCCGCCTTCGCGGTGGCGTACGCGGACCGTACGGAAGCCGACCACGCCGAACTGGTGGCGGCGGTCCGGAGCGGGCGGATAGCCGCTGAGACGGGGGTCTGAGGGGCCGGCCCGGTCGGTGTCGGCGCCCGCGCAACCGGAAGGAACGTCAGGGGGGCGGTTCAAGGGCCGCGGGGTATGGGCCCTCCCGGGCCCGCAGCTCCGGGGCGGCCCGTAGGCTGGCCGGGTGACGAACCCGGAAGCCGAGACGAACCCGGAAGCGGAGCGGACGGAGCCCCAGGGCGGTCCGCGGCCGGAAGCACGCCTGGAGCAGGCGGTGGACGCCGCGGAGCAGGCGCTCATCGAATTCGAGATCGCGGTGGAGACCTTCCGGGTCGAGGTGGAGAACTTCTCCCGTCTGCATCACCAGCGGCTCGGCCCGATGTACACCCGGCTCGACGAACTCGACGCGATGATCGCGGAGGCGATCGCCGCCCGGACCGGCGATCCCGAGGACATACGCAGAGCACAGGAGGCCCGGGGGCTGGTGCTGCCGATGCCGGCCGTGGAGGAGCTGTTCCACGGCTGGATCGATTCGGAGGGTCTGTCGCCGGAGGCGAACGCGATGCTCACCGACCGCCCGGTTCAGCCGCCCCGACGGGTGAGGCCCAGCGAGGAAGCCCGCAAGGCCTACCGCGAGCTCGTCCGCAAGGCGCACCCCGACCTGGCGCGGGACGAGCCGGAGCGGGAGCGGCGTGACGCGTTCATCGCGCGGGTCAACAAGGCGTATGCGGCCGGAGACCTGGAGGTTCTGCGGGAGCTGGCCGACGAGTGGGCTGCTGGGCCGCGGGAAGAGGCACAGCGGCCCAGCAGGAGCGAGGAGCTGTACGCGCGGCTGGAGTGGCTGGCCGAGCGTAAGGAGATGCTGGCCGCCGTCGCCGCGGAGCTGGAGTCGAGCGCCATCGGGGCGATGCTCAAAATGGCTCCCGACGACCCGGACGCGCTGCTGGAGGAAATCGCCGAGCAGCTTCTGGCGCAGGTCTCCGAGCGAGAGGCCCGGCTGACCGACCTGGTTGGGTAACGTGCAGGGGCGGGCCCATCCGCCCGGCCCGTACGAGACCCGGAGAGGCTGACCTCATGCACTTCGCCCAGCTGCCCGCGGTGGACGCCGCCGCGGTACCGTCCGACGGCTTTCTGCTGGATGTCCGCGAGGACGACGAGTGGACGGCCGGTCATGCCGAAGGCGCTCTGCATCTGCCGATGGGCCAGGTCGTGGCACGCTTCGAAGAGCTGACGGAGGCGGTCGCCGATGGACGCCGGGTGCATGTGGTGTGCCGGGTCGGTGGCCGGTCGGCGCAGGTCGCGCAGTATCTGATCGCCCAGGGGATCGACGCGGTGAATGTGGACGGCGGCATGGTCGGCTGGGAGGCGGCGGGACGTCCGCTGGTCGGCGAGAGCGCCGACGCGCCGTTCGTGCTCTAGCGCTGTGACCGGGAGGTTCACCGGCTCCCGACGTCCGGCACTCTGCCAGCCCAGGGCCGGGGAGTGTCCCCACCGCCGGTAGCCGGCGAGAGTACCCCCACGCTGTGCTGTCGGAGTCGCCCGAGATCCACCGGCCTTCGGCATGGGGACGGCTTCGTCGACGGTCACCCGGCGGGCGGCGACCCCCGTACTCGGACGATCTCCTTCAGCCTTCGGCCGGTGAGGGTTGTCCGACGGAGCTGAGGGAGTGCCGCCACTCGGACGCCGCGAGCTTCCGGCAAAGCCTCCCGGTCCCAGCACGGGCGCCGCCCTCGGTCATAGGAGCGACATCGAGACCGGGACGCCTGACCGCCGTCCGGCCTGATCTCACCTCAGTGGACGGGCGGCGAGAAGATCGCCGAGTGCTTCTTCGTGTGCGGCTGCGTGGCCGTGGGAGAGCTCCGATTGCTTGGCCCATGCGGGGTAGCGGTGCAGTGGGTAGTCGGCGTCGGCGCTGAAGCCGCCGTGCAGATGCTGCGCCGTCTGTACGACCCGGCGTATTCCGTCCGATGCCCAGATGTCCACGGCGACGTCCCCGGTGAGAGGCAGGGCCCCAGCGGCCCGGTCCACCGCCGCCTCGACGGCCGCTGGCTGTTCTTCGGTGACGGTGAGGTCCACTGCCCGTCCCTCCGCGCGCGCACCCGCAAATCTGATGGTTCGTCGATTCGGAACGAGTCCCTTGATTGGGAAGGGTGGCGACACGGCGGTGCGGTGCTTCAGGGGGCGGGCCGTCGGGGTCAGCGGTCGAAGTCCAATTCCACCTGCTCGGTGACGGGGTGGGACTGGCAGGCCAGGACATAGCCCGCGTCCACCTCGTCCGCCTCCAGGGCGAAGTTCCGGTCCATCCGCACCTCTCCGGAGACCAGAAAGGCCCGGCAGGTCCCGCACACACCACCTTTGCAGGCGTACGGGGCGTCGGCACGGTTGCGCAGTACGGCCTCCAGCAGCGACTCGCCGTCTCGCACCGGCCAGGTGCCGGACCGCCCGTCCAAGGTCGCGGTCACGGCGCCGCGAGCCTGGGTCGTAACCGGAGCGGAAGCGGCGGAGACACCGCTGTCCACATGGAAGATCTCCTCGTGGACCCGGCCCCGGGGTACGCCGAGGGCGCGTAGCGCCCGCTCCGCCCCCTGGACCAGCCCATAAGGCCCGCACAGGAACCAGCCGTCCACCGATTCCACCGGCAGCAGGGCGGGCAGCAGCCGGGTGAGCCGTGCCTCGTCGAGCCGTCCGGACGGCAGCCCGGCCTGCTGGTCCTCGCGGGACAGCGTCTGCACCAGATGGAGACGGTCGGGATAGCGGTCCTTGAGGTCGGCGACCTCCTCCAGGAACATCGTGGAGGCTGCGGTGCGGTCGCTCCGGATCAGACAGAAACGTGCCTCGGGCTCCTGGGACAGCAGCGTCGAGATGATGGACAGCACGGGCGTGATGCCGCTGCCGCCGACCACGGCGGCGAAGTGCCCCGGCGTGGGCTCCAGCACGAACCGTCCGGCCGGTGCCATCGCCTCCACGGTGTGGCCGACCTCCAGCTCCTTGAGGGCGAAGGTCGAGAATTCGCCGCCCTCGACCAGCCGCACTCCCATGCGCAGGGTCGCCGGCCCGTCCGGATGCCCGGCGGGGCCGCAGAGGGAGTAGGTGCGGCGGATCTCCGAGCCGTCCACGCTCCGCCGACGCAGCGCGAGGTGCTGTCCCGGGGTGAAGCGGTAGGTCTCGCGCAGTTCAGGAGGCACAGCCAGGGTGACGGCGACCGAGTCGTCGGTCAGCCGGTCGACGGCGGCCACCCGCAGCGGATGGAAGGCACCATGGCGGGCCCCGGCCATCTACAACTCCTTGAAGTGGTCGAACGGTTCACGGCAGGACTCGCAGCGGCGCAGCGCCTTGCACGCGGTGGAGGAGAAACGGCTCAGCAGCGTGGTGTCGGTGGATCCGCAGTGCGGGCAGCGCACGGAGAGCTCCACCATGACCGGGCCGGTCGGGCCGCCGGGGCGCGGTGGTGCTATGCCGAACTCCTCCAGTTTGCGGCGGCCTTCGTCGCTGATCGCATCGGTGGTCCACGGCGGGGAGAGGACCGTACGGACGGTGACCTCCGGTATGCCGTGCTGGTGGAGAACCCGCTCGATGTCGGCGGTCATGGACTCGATCGCCGGGCAGCCGGTGTAGGTCGGGGTCAGTTCGACCTGCACCCGGCCCGGTCCCAGGACCTGGAGTCCGCGCAGCACGCCCAGCTCGTCCAGGGTGAGGACCGGGAGCTCCGGGTCCGGCACGGAACCCGCGAGGCTGCGCAGCTCGTCCTCGAGAGCGGTCGGGGCGGTCGGCGTTGTCCCGGTCACCATGTCGCACCCGGGTGGCTGCGGTGCAGATGCTGCATCTCCGCGAGCATCCGCCCGAACGGCTCCGTGTGCAGACCTTGGCGGCCCGCGCCCGCCGTCCATGCCCCGATCTGCGGCCCGGTCGGCACCGTCAGGGTGGCGCGCTCCAGTACGGAGGCAACGGACTCCAGCCAGTTCTCGCGCAGGGCGTCCGCGTCCACGGCCAGTCCCTCGACGGGCTGGAACAGCTCGCCGGTGAACCGCCACAGCGCGTCCAGACCGCACTGCATCCGGCTATGGCTCTCGGCCGTGCCGTCACCCAGCCGCAGAGTCCATTGCTCGGCGTGGTCCCGGTGGTAGGCGACCTCCTTGACAGCCTTGCCCGCGAGAGGGGCGAATGGCCCGTCCCCCTGCACCAGCTGCCCGTACAGCAGGTGTTGGTAGGTGGAGAAGTAGAGCTGCCGGGCCATGGTCTGTGCGAAGTCGCCGCCCGGCTGCTCGACGAGCTGCACATTGCGGAAGGCGCGTTCCTCGCGGAGGTAGGCGAGTTCGTCCTCATCGCCCACCATGGACAGCAGTACACGGGCCTGGCCGAGCAGGTCGAGCGCGATATTGGCGAGTGCGACGTCCTCTTCGAGCACGGGAGCCTTGCCGGCCCACTCCCCCAGCCGGTGGGAGAGCACCAGCGCGTCATCGCCCAGAGCCAGCGCCGCGGTCACAGGTGCCGCACCCCTTCCGGGATGTCGTAGAACGTCGGATGGCGGTAGGGCTTGTCGGCGGCCGGTTCGAAGAAGGGGTCCTTCTCGTCCGGGGAGGAGGCGGTGATCGCCGCGGAGGGCACCACCCAGATCGAGACCCCCTCGGCCCGCCGTGTGTAGAGGTCGCGAGCATTGCGCAGCGCCATCACGGCATCCGGTGCGTGCAGGCTTCCGGCGTGGGTGTGCGACAGGCCGCGCCTGCTGCGCACGAACACCTCCCACAGCGGCCAGTCCGTAGCGCTCATGCACGTGCCTCCCCGTGTTTGGCGGCGTAGGCCGCGGCTGCCTCGCGCACCCAGGCGCCTTCCTCATGGGCCCGCCGGCGCTGGGAGATCCGCTGCTCGTTGCAGGGGCCGTTGCCCCGCAGCACCTGGCGGAACTCCTCCCAGTCGATCGCCCCGAAGTCGTAGTGGCCACGCTTCTCGTTCCACCGCAGCTCCGGGTCGGGGAGCGTGAGCCCGAGAGACTCGGCCTGGGGAACGCAGATGTCCACGAAGCGCTGGCGCAGTTCGTCGTTGGAGTGCCGCTTGATCTTCCACGCCATGGACTGGGCGGAATGCGCGGACTCGTCGTCGGGCGGACCGAACATCATCAGCGACGGCCACCACCAGCGGTCCACGGCGTCCTGCGCCATCGCGTGCTGGGCGTCGGTGCCGCGGCTGAGGGTGAGCAGCAGCTCATAGCCCTGCCGCTGGTGGAACGACTCCTCCTTGCAGATCCGCACCATCGCCCGGGCGTACGGGCCATAGGAGCAGCGGCACAGCGGCACCTGGTTGGTGATCGCGGCACCGTCCACCAGCCAGCCGATGGCGCCTACATCGGCCCACGTCAGCGTCGGGTAGTTGAAGATCGAGGAGTACTTCTGGCGACCGGAGTGGAGCTTGTCGAGCAGCTCGTCGCGCGCGGTGCCCAGGGTCTCCGCGGCGCTGTAGAGATACAGCCCGTGCCCCGCTTCGTCCTGCACCTTGGCCATCAGGATCGCCTTGCGCCGCAGGGAGGGCGCACGGGTGATCCAGTTGGCCTCCGGCTGCATGCCGATGATCTCGGAGTGGGCGTGCTGGGCAATCTGCCGCACCAGCGTCGCGCGGTAGTCGTCGGGCATCCAGTCGCGCGGCTCGATCCTCTCGTCCGCCGCCACCGCGGCGTCGAACGCCGTCGCATACGCTTCCCCGCTCCCGGCCGCAACCACCGTTGTCACCAGGCGCCCCTCTCTTCCGATGAACACGGTCGCGCAGACCCGACAGCCTACCGACCGATCGTTCGGTTCAATGGTGCGGTGGCGGGTCGTAAGGTGTCAAGGCTATGGATAACCCCGAGGCGCTGTCCTGGGAGGGGCGCTCTGAGTACCGTTCCCCGCAGATCCGGGGACCCGGGAGGGGTTGAATGGAGCGTCAGCAGAACGGGACGGCGGTGCCCGGCGGTGTCGCCGCGCTCTCGCTGCCCTCACGAATAGTGGTCGCGGTGGCGGTCGCGGTCGTCGCGGTCGCCGCCGCGGTGCATCTGTCGATGGTCTTTCTTCATGTCGCCCCGTCCAACACGATCACCAAACAGCACGGGGCGACGGTCGACGACTACATCTATCCGGAGTTCGAGCAGAACTGGAAACTGTTCGCTCCCAACCCCCTCCAGCAGAACATCGCCGTGCAGGCCCGCGCCGAGATCCGCACCCCGGAGGGCGGGATCGGGACCACGGACTGGACCGACCTCTCCGCCCAGGACGGAGCGGGCATCCGTCACAACCTCCTCCCCAGCCACACCCAGCAGAACGAGCTGCGGCGGGCCTGGGACTTCCTCATCGGCTCGCACGATGCCGAGAACCGGGCCAACGGCCTGCGCGGACAGCTCTCCGAGCAGTACCTCCGACGGATCGCGCTGCTCCGCTTCGGGCGAGAGGAAGACGGTGGCCGGGTCGAGCGGGTGCAGGTGCGCTCCACCACGACTCCCGTCGCCCCGCCACCGTGGAGCGACGAGAAGGTCGACACCACGCCCGTCCAGCGTGTGCTGCCATGGTGGACGGTCAGCGGTGCGGACCTTCCGCAGGGGGCTGAGCGCCGGTGATCCCGATCTCCCTCTCGCGCCGGGCCGAGCGACGGCTCGCCCACGGCCTCGCCCGTGTCACCGGCAGCGCGCTCGGCCCGTACCAGACCGCTGTGATCCGGATCGGGTTCTCCTTCACCTGGCTGGTCTTCCTGCTCCGCGAGTGGCCGCACCGCCACGAGCTGTACGGTCCCGACGGTCCCTGGAGCTGGGGGATGGCCCGTCAGCTGATCGAGGGCAACGGCGCCTTCACCGCGCTCATGTGGTCCGACGGCCGGTTGTGGTTCGAATGTGTCTACCTCTTCGCGATCGCCGCCGGCGCCCTGCTGCTGCTCGGCTGGCGCACCCGCACCATGTCGGTGCTCTTCATGGTCGGGGTGCTCTCGCTGCAGAACCGCAGCATCTTCATGGGGGACGGCGGCGACAACGTCATCCATCTGATGTCGATCTACCTCGTCCTCACGCGCTGCGGCCAGGTGTGGTCGCTGGACGCGCGGCGCCGTGCGCGGCCGGCCGCCGCGGACCGGGACGTCGTCGGCATCGTTCTCTGGTCCGTCCTCGGCGCCGCGCTCCTGGCTGTCACGCTGCTGGACCGGCTGGGCCTGGGGTGGGAGCTGGTCTTCTGGGGCCTGTGGAGCGCCCACGGCATCCGTTGGGTGGTGGGCCGCCGCGCCCGTAGGAAGAAGGAGGGAGCCGCCCGGGAGGCGGCCACGGTCCTGGAGGTCGTCACCAACGTCGTGCACAACGGCGCCCTGCTGGTGATCATGGCCGAGGTGTGCCTGATCTACTCGACCGCCGGCTGGTACAAGGTGCAGGGCTCGCGCTGGCAGGACGGCACCGCGCTGTACTACCCGATGCACCTGGACTACTTCTCGCCCTGGCCGGCGCTCTCCGACGCGCTCGCCGGCAGCGGTGTGCTGGTGATGCTGATCACCTATGGAACGGTGATCGTCCAGGTGGCCTTTCCCTTCACGCTCTTCAACCGCCGGGTCAAGAACGTCCTGCTCGTGCTGATGATGGCCGAGCACCTCGGGATCGCGCTCACTCTCGGACTGCCCTTCTTCTCCCTCGCCATGATCGCGGCGGATGCGGTATTCCTGCCGACCGGCTTTCTGCGGTGGGCCGGCAGCCGGGTCGCGTGGCTCCGGCACCGCACCGGCAAGACGGACCGCGGCCTCCGGGAGCCCGGGGAAAGCAGCGGTGTGCGGCCGGACCGTACTCTCGTCGGGTGAGCAGCGAGAGCATCGAGACCGTGCAGTACGACGACGGCTACGCGCCGGCCGAGGTCGGCGTGGGCCCGCACCCCCTCCCGTGGCCGGAGGGCGACCACTACGACCCCGAGCTGCTCGCCCATGGCGACCGGCGCAATGTCGTCGACCGCTACCGGTACTGGGCCCGTGAGGCGATCGTCGCCGACCTCGACACCCGCCGCCATGACTTCCATGTGGCGGTGGAGAACTGGGGCCATGACTTCAACATCGGCTCGGTCGTACGCACGGCCAACGCCTTTCTGGCGCAGGAGATCCATATCGTCGGGCGGCGGCGCTGGAACCGGCGTGGTGCCATGGTCACGGACCGTTACCAGCATGTCCGTCACCACCCGGACACCTCCGACCTGACGGCCTGGGCGGCCGCCGAGGAGCTGCCGATCATCGGCATCGACAATCTCCCCGGGGCGGTCCCGCTCGAGACCACCGCCCTGCCGCGCCGCTGCGTGCTGCTGTTCGGACAGGAGGGCCCCGGTCTGACCGAGGAGGCCCGGCGGAGGGCGGCCATGGTCTGCTCGATCGCGCAGTTCGGCTCCACCCGCTCGATCAACGCGGGCGCAGCGGCTGCCATCGCCATGCACGCCTGGATCAGCCGCCACGCCCGCGTCGAGCCCCCGGGCCGGTAGCGCACCGTTCGTGGGACCCGCCGCCCCGCAGAGGCCCATGGGAAGGCTGGGGCCCTCCACGGCGCCGCTCCGTCACAGGCCGATCTACGGCGCCGCTCCGTCACAGGCCGACCGTGGTCACGCCCGGCCCGACTCCGTACGTGGTCAGGCCGGGCGCCGGACCTCGACCGTCCGGAAGCGGTCGGCCACGAACGCTCCGTCGCACAGCGCGGCGTTCGCCGCGGGGTTGCCGCCCGAGCCGTGGAAGTCGGAGAACGCAGCGGTCTGGTTGACGTACACCCCGCTGGTCAGATTCAGCGACAGCTGGGCGCACTCCTCCAGACAGGCCTCCTCGACCAGCTGCTCGACCTCCGGGGAGGTCGTGTACGCGCTCACCGTCATCGCTCCCTTGTCCCGGACCGTGCGGCGCAGCAGCTCCACCGCGTCCGCCGACGAGTCCACGGCCACGGCGAAGGACACCGGTCCGAAGCACTCCGACAGATAGGCGGCTTCCGCCTCCGCCCCGTCCCAGTACTTCCGCGCTCCGTCCAGCTTGACGATGACGGGGGTGCGGACGGTCGCGCCGGGGAAGTCCGGGTGGGTCACCTGACGGGACTCCAGGGCGACATCCCCGAGGCCCGAGGCCGCCTCGAGACGCTCCCGGACCTGCGGATTGACGAGCGCGCCCAGCAGTGCGTTCGCCCGGGTGTCGTCGCCCAGCAGGCCCCGCACGGCGCCCGCGAGGTCGGTGACGACCTCGTCGTAGGACTTGTGTCCGGCGTCCGTGGCGATGCCGTCGCGCGGGATGAGGAAGTTCTGCGGGGCCGTGCACATCTGCCCGCTGTAGAGCGACAGCGAGAAGGCAAGGTTGCTCAGCATGCCCCGGTAGTCGTCGGTGGAGTCGACGACCACGGTGTTCACCCCGGCCTTCTCGGTGAAGACCTGGGCCTGACGGGCGTTGGCCTCCAGCCAGTCGCCGAAGGCTGTGGAGCCGGTGTAGTCGATGATGCGGACCTCGGGGCGCACGGCCAGTGTCCTGGCCAGGCCTTCGCCGGGCCGCTCGGCCGCCAGCGCCACCAGGTCGGGGCCGAACCCGGCCTCGGCCAGGACCTCGCGGGCGACGGTCACGGTCAGGGCCAGCGGGAGTACGGCGCGCGGGTGCGGCTTGACGAGCACGGCATTGCCGGTCGCCAGCGACGCGAACAGGCCCGGGTAGCCGTTCCACGTGGGGAAGGTGTTGCACCCGATCAGCAGCGAGATACCGCGCGGCACCGCGGTGAACGCCTTGCGCAGGTTCAGCGGATCCCGCTTGCCCTGCGGCTTGGACCAGTCCGCGGCCTCCGGGGTGCGGACCTGCTCCACATAGGCGTACGCCACCGCCTCCAGACCGCGGTCCTGGGCGTGCGGCCCGCCCGCCTGGAAGGCCATGGTGAACGCCTGGCCGCTGGTGTGCATGACCGCGTGTGCGAACTCATGGGACCGGGCGTTGATCCTGGAGAGGATCTCCAGACAGACCATGGCACGTGCCTCGGGGCCGGCCTCCCGCCACGCGGGCATCGCCGCGCGCATCGCGGGAAGCAGCACGTCGACGTCCGGATGGGGGTACTCCACGCCCAGCTCGGGCCCGTACGGCGAGACTTCGTCGCCCACCCATCCCTCGGTGCCGGGCTGGTCGAGGCCGAGACGCTTGCCGCGCAGCGCGTCGAAGGCGGCCTGGCCGTCACCGGCCGCATGCTCCCCGTACGCCTTCGGATGCTCCGGGTGGGGAGACCAGTACGCACGGGTGCGGATGGCCTCCAGCGCCTGGTCGAGGGTCGAGCGGTGCTTCTCGACCAGCTGGAGAGCGGTGAGATCGGCGGCCATGGCTGACCAACTCCTCGTTGAGCTGGGCTGGGTATCGAGTGCCTGAGGTCGGGGGCCCACGGGTGTGTGCCTGCGGCGGGGCCCACGGGTGTCCCCGGGAGATACTGTAACCGAACGATCGGTCGGGACAAGGGGGCCCGTCGGTCCTGTGGACAACTCGTCGGGGAGGATCTCACCATGACCGCAATCGACCGGACGGGCATCGTCGCCGTGGTGGGCACCGGGACCATGGGCCAGGGCATTGCCCAGGTCGCGCTGGTCGCCGGGCACCCGGTGAGGCTGTACGACGTGGCGCCCGGCCGGTCGGAGGTGGCCGCCGGGGCCATCACCGCCCGGCTCGACCGGCTCGTCGAGAAGGGCGGGCTGACGGCCGCGGAACGCGACGCGGCATGCGGCCGGCTCAGCGCGGTCACCGAACTCGGCGGTCTGGCGGACGCCCACCTCGCCATCGAGGCGATCCTCGAGGAAGTGGGCGCCAAGCAGCAGCTGTTCACCGCTCTGGAGACCGTGGTCTCCGACGACTGCCTGCTGGCCACCAACACCTCCTCCCTGTCCGTCACGGCTGTCGGCGGAGCGCTGCGCCACCCCGGCCGCCTCGTCGGCCTGCACTTCTTCAACCCGGCTCCGCTGCTGCCGCTGGTGGAGGTCGTGAGCGGCTTCGCCACGGACGAGGCCGCGGCCACGCGCGCGTACGACACGGCGACCGCCTGGGGGAAGACGCCCGTCCGCTGTACGGACACCCCCGGCTTCATCGTCAATCGCGTCGCCCGGCCCTTCTACGCCGAGGCCTTCCGTCTGTACGAGGAGCGGGCGGCCGACCCCGCCACCATCGATGCCGTGCTCCGGGAGTCCGGTGGCTTCCGGATGGGCCCGTTCGAGCTGACGGATCTCATCGGCCAGGACGTCAACGAGGCCGTGACGCGCTCGGTGTGGGAGTCCTTCTTCCAGGACCCGAAGTTCACCCCGTCCCTCGCCCAGCGCCGGCTCGTCGAATCGGGACGCCACGGGCGGAAGTCCGGCCGGGGCTGGTACCGGTACGGCGAAGAGGCGGGGAAGCCGCAGCCGCACACCGCCGAGCCGTGCGACGCCCCCGACGCGGTCGGATTCCACGGCGACCTGGGCCCGGCGGCCGTGCTCGCCGAGCTGGTCGCCGAGGCGGGTATCAAGGTCATCCGTGATCGCACCACCGTGTCCGAGGGGTTCATCGCCCTGCCCGGCGGTGTGCGGCTCACCCTCACCGACGGAGCGGCCGCAACCACCGATTGCTCCGGTCCGCACATCCGGTTCGATCTGGCGCTGGACTACCGCACCGCCACGCGGATCGCGCTGGCGCCCTCCGACACCGTCGCCCCCGAGGACCTGCGCGCCGCCATCGGCCTGTTCCAGGCGCTCGGCAAGCAGGTCAGCGTCATCGACGACATCCCCGGCATGATCGTCGGGCGTACGGTCGCGATGCTCGCCGACTTCGCCACCGAGGCCGTCGCGCGCGGGGTGGCCAGTGCCGAGGACGTCGACACCGCCATGCGCCTCGGTGTGAACTATCCCCGAGGTCCGCTGGAGTGGGCGGACGCGCTCGGAGCCTCATGGGTGCGCGGCGTCCTGTGGGGCCTCCACGACGCCTACCCCACCGGCCGCTACGCCCCGTCCCAGCCTCTGCTCCGCCGTGCCGCGGCCGAAGGGAAGCTGCTCTCATCATGACCATGGCCAAGCGCGACACCTACACGCCCGAATCGCTGCTCGCGGTCGCCGTCGAGGTGTTCAACGAGCGGGGCTACGACGGCACCTCCATGGAGCATCTCTCCCGGGCCGCCGGGATCTCCAAGTCGTCGATCTACCACCACGTCCGCGGCAAGGAGGAACTGCTGCGGCTCGCCATACGGCGTGCCCTGGACGGGCTCTTCGCGATCCTTCAGGAGCCGGGGGCGAGCGGTGGCCGGGCCATCGACCGGCTCGAACACGTGACCCGTCGCACCGCCGAGGTGCTGATGGCCGAACTGCCGTACGTCACGCTGCTGCTGCGGGTGCGGGGCAACACCGACACGGAACGGTGGGCCATGGCGCGCCGCCGCGAGTTCGATCAGCAGGTCGCCGAGCTGCTCAAGCAGGCCGCGGCCGAGGGGGACCTGCGGGACGATGTGGATCTCCGGTTGGCCACCCGGCTGCTGTTCGGCATGATCAATTCGATTGTCGAGTGGTACCGGCCGCATGGCGGCGGCCCCTCCGAGGGCGAGGACGTGGCCGAGGCGGTCGTACGGATGGCCTTCGCGGGCCTGCGGACGTCGGCGCAGCCCTCGCCGTAGACCCGGCCTGGCGGTGGGCCCGGCTCGGCCGTGGAACCGGCCCTGCCGTGGGTACGGCCTTCGGCGCAGCGCCCAGAGCCCGTGCCGGCGCCACGCCGCGTCGTGGCCGGACCTCGCCGCGCTCTCCCTGGGCCCGGCCTCGGTGCGGCCCTCGTCGTAGCCCTCACCCGGTGACCGGCCCCGGCGCGGGAGCGGCCGTCATGTCTCCGGCTGGTTCTCCGGCCAGAGGTCCGTCTCCTCGAAGACCAGCAGGGTGCGGGTGCTCAGCACCTCCGGTATCGACTGGATGCGGGTCAGGACGAGCTCCCGCAGCGCCCGGTTGTCCTCGGTGTGCACCAGCAGCAGAACGTCGAAATCGCCGCTGACCAGGGCGATATGAGCGGCGCCGGGGAGCTCCTGGAGCTGTTTGCGGACCGTGCGCCAGGAGTTCTGCACGATCTTCAGCGTGATGTACGCGGACGCGCCCTGGCCGGCCCGCTCCTGGTCGACACGGGCACTGAACCCGCGGATGACGCCGTCGTCGATGAGCCGGTTGATACGGGCGTAGGCATTGGCGCGGGAGACATGCACCCGCTCGGCCACGGAGCGTATCGACGCGCGGCCGTCGGTGCGGAGCATCCGGAGAATGGCGCGGTCGATCGCGTCCAGGGGGCGCGTGGGTGGAATACGGCCCTCGTCGGCCATCCGTTCAGTCGCCATCCCCCTGTGCCTCCCCACTGTGGACGTCCTGTCTTCATCTCAGGCTGTGGAAAACCGTTTGTCCACAGGCTGAGGCCGCGTGTAGCCAAAATGTGCCGACGACCGAACAATCGGTAGGTGAGACGCGCCACAGTGCGTCCGACGGAGAGCCCTGCCCGTCGTCCCCGGTCGGCGGGCACGAGGTCACCGATGCCGAAGGCCAGGCGAATCCCAGGAGGTGCCCGATATGACGGTCCTCGAACAGCCCGGGTCGTACCACCCGGCCCCGCCGCCCTCCTGGCGGCCCCGTACCGACCCCGCGCCGCTGCTGCCCGACGCGGAGCCGTACCGCCTGCTGGGCACTCCCGCCGCGCGCGACGCCGACCCGGGGCTGCTGAAGCGGCTCTACGCCGAGCTGGTGCGCGGCCGTCGGTACAACACGCAGGCCACCGCCCTCACGCGGCAGGGCCGGCTGGCCGTGTATCCGTCGAGTACCGGCCAGGAGGCCTGTCAGGTCGCCGCCGCTCTCGTCCTCGAGGACCAGGACTGGCTCTTCCCCAGCTACCGCGACACCCTGGCGGCCGTGGCCCGCGGGCTCGACCCCGTGCAGGCGCTCACGCTGCTGCGCGGCGACTGGCACACCGGCTACGACCCGCGCCGGCACCGTGTCGCGCCTCTGTGCACCCCGCTCGCCACTCAGCTCCCCCATGCCGTGGGGCTGGCGCACGCCGCCCGTCTGAACGGTGATGACGTCGTCGCACTCGCCCTGGTCGGCGACGGCGGCACCAGCGAGGGGGACTTCCACGAGGCGCTGAACTTCGCCGCCGTCTGGCATGCCCCGGTCGTCTTCCTGGTCCAGAACAACGGCTTCGCGATCTCCGTGCCGCTCGCCAAGCAGACGGCCGCGCCGTCTCTGGCCCACAAGGCGGTGGGATACGGCATGCCCGGCCGGCTCGTGGACGGCAACGACGCGGCCGCGGTCCATGAGGTGCTGAGCGCGGCCGTCGGACGGGCTCGCGCCGGCGGTGGGCCGACGCTCGTCGAGGCCGTCACCTATCGGATCGAGGCTCACACCAACGCGGACGACGCCACCCGCTACCGGCCCGACGACGAGGTCGAGGAGTGGCGGGAGCACGACCCGATAGCCCTGCTGGAGCGGGAGTTGCGGGCCCAGGGCCTGCTGGAGGATGCGGAGGTGCGGACCGTGCGTGAGTCCGCCGAGGAGCTCGCGGCGGATCTGCGGGCCCGTATGAACCAGGATCCGGTGCTGGATCCGATGGATCTGTTCACCCACGTCTACGCCGAGCAGACCGGGCAGCTGCGCGAGCAGGCCGCACAGCTGCGTGCCGAGCTCGACGCCGCCGAGCATGAGGGAGAGGGCGGGAAGTGACCACTGCACCAGCCACTGCCGGCCCGGCCGCCGCCGTGCGCAAGCCCGCCACCATGGCGCAGGCCCTCGGGCGCGCACTGCGCGACGCCATGGCCGAGGACCCGTCCGTCCATGTGCTCGGTGAGGACGTCGGCACGCTGGGAGGCGTCTTCCGGATCACCGACGGTCTCGCCGGGGAGTTCGGCGACGACCGCTGCACGGACACTCCGCTGGCGGAGGCCGGCATCCTCGGCACGGCGGTCGGCATGGCGATGTACGGGTTGCGGCCCGTGGTCGAGATGCAGTTCGACGCTTTTGCCTACCCGGCGTTCGAGCAGCTCATCAGCCATGTCGCGCGGATGCGCAACCGCACGCGCGGCGCGATGCCGCTGCCCGTCACCGTGCGGGTTCCGTACGGCGGCGGGATCGGCGGTGTCGAGCACCACAGCGACTCCTCCGAGGCGTACTACATGGCGACGCCCGGGCTGCATGTGGTGACTCCGGCGACGGTCGCGGACGCGTACGGCCTGCTGCGGTCCGCGATCGCCTCCGACGACCCCGTGGTCTTCCTCGAACCCAAGCGGCTCTACTGGTCGAAGGCCGACTGGTCGCCGGAGGAGCCGGAGGCGGTGGGGCCCATCGGGCGTGCCGCGGTGCGGCGGGCGGGGCGCAGTGCGACCCTCATCGGCTACGGGCCGTCCGTACCGGTGTGTCTGAAGGCCGCGGAGGCGGCGACGGCGGAGGGCTGGGACCTCGAAGTCCTGGATCTGCGGAGCCTGGTGCCGTTCGACGACGATGCGGTGTGCGCATCCGTCCGCCGGACCGGACGGGCGGTCGTCGTGCATGAGTCCACCGGCTTCGGTGGTCCCGGAGGGGAGATCGCCGCGCGGGTGACGGAGCGGTGCTTCCACCATCTGGAGGCGCCGGTGCTGAGGGTCGCCGGATTCGACATCCCGTATCCGCCCCCGATGCTCGAACGACACCACCTGCCCGGTGTGGACCGTGTGCTCGACGCGGTGGCCCGGCTGCAGTGGGAGTCGGAGTGGACGCCGGGGGAGGTGGGGCGCTGATGGCCGTGGTGCGGGAGTTCACCCTGCCGGATCTGGGCGAGGGGCTGACGGAGGCGGAGATCGTCCGCTGGCTGGTGCAGGTCGGGGATGTCGTCGCGGTCGACCAGCCGGTGGTGGAGGTCGAGACGGCGAAGGCGATGGTGGAGGTGCCGTGTCCCTACGGGGGCGTGGTGACCGCGCGCTTCGGGGAGGAGGGGACGGAACTGCCCGTCGGAGCACCGCTGTTGACGGTCGCGGTGGGGGCGAGCGATGTGACGGCGCCGGAATCCGGCGCAGCGGACGGCGCGGAAGGGGACGAGGGCTCGGGGAACGTCCTCGTCGGTTACGGCACGGGTGCGCCTGCCGTGCGCCGGCGCAGGGTCCGGCCCGTGGGCGGTTCCCCCCGCCCGTCCGGCCCGGAATCCGGACAGAACGGCCGTGCGGCGGCCGGGAGCGGCGGCGCCGGGGTAGGCGGCGACAGGACCGGCGGGGACGGGGTCAGTGGTGCCGGGGGCAGCGGCGCCGGGGCCCACCGGGCGGAGACCGGAGCGGCCGGGCTCGGGGGCGCCGGGGTCCGCCCGGCGGAGGCCGGAACGACCGCCCCCAGGAGCGGTCACGCCGCCGACGCGGCCCGCCGGTCGGAGAGCGGGCCGCCCGCCCCCGTACACGGTCACGGCGCCGACGGACCCGTCGCCGTGATCTCGCCGCTGGTGCGGCGGCTGGCGCGGGAGCACGGGGTGGATCTGCGCGAGGTGCGCGGGTCCGGGCCCGACGGGCTGATTCTGCGGGCCGACGTCGAGGGAGCCGCGCGGGCGGCCGTCCGGGCGGCCTGGGGTGGCCGTGGCGAAGAAGCCCCGTACGCCGCCGAGGGCACGACCGGCCCCGGTCCCGGCTCCGCCCCGACAAGGCCCACGACGGTCGGCGGACCGCAGCCGGGCGCGGGGCCCGGCCCGGTGACCGGCCCTCAGCCTGGGGCGGTGACGGGTGACCAGTACGGCCCGGTGACCGGTGAGCAGTACGGCGCGGAGTCCGGCCCGGTGCGCGGTCGGCAGGTCGGTCCAATGCCCGGCGCGGAGCGCATACCGCTGCGCGGGGTCCGGGGGGTCGTTGCGGACAAGCTCTCGCGGAGCCGACGGGAGATCCCCGACGCGACGTGCTGGGTGGACGCCGACGCCACCGAACTGATGGCCGCCCGTGCCGCCATGAACGCTGCCGGCGCTCCCAAGGTGTCGCTGCCGGCGCTGCTGGCCCGTATCTGCACCGCAGCGCTCGCCCGCTACCCCGAGCTGAACTCCACGGTGGACACCGACGCCCGGGAGGTCGTCCGGCTGCCTGCCGTCCATCTGGGCTTCGCGGCGCAGACCGAGCGGGGCCTGGTGGTTCCCGTCGTACGGGACGCGCACACGCGTAACGCGGCAGCGCTGTCGCAGGAGTTCGACCGGCTCACGGAGGCCGCGCGCGCCGGTGCTCTCACGCCGACGGACCTGACCGGCGGCACCTTCACCCTGAACAACTACGGCGTCTTCGGTGTCGACGGCTCCACTCCGATCATCAACCACCCCGAAGCGGCGATGCTCGGCGTCGGGCGGATCGCCCCGAAGCCATGGGTGCACGACGGCGCATTGGCGGTGCGGCAGGTCGTACAGCTGTCGCTCACCTTCGACCACCGGGTGTGCGACGGCGGCACGGCCGGGGGCTTCCTCCGGTACGTCGCCGACTGCGTCGAGCAACCGGCGGTGCTGCTGCGCACGCTGTGACGCGTGCGGTCCGCCGAGTCCGCCCGGGCACGCGGCTGCGGGGATACTCGGTGCATGACTGCGCAGGTGTACGACGCCGTGGTACTGGCCGGAGGTGCCGCCAAGCGGATGGGCGGGGCGGACAAGCCCGGACTGCCGGTGGGCGGGAGACCGCTCCTGGACCGGGTGCTGGGTGCGTGCGCCGACGCGGCCGGGACCGTCGTCGTCGGCGCCCGGCGGCCGACCGTACGGCCCGTGCGCTGGGCTCGGGAGGACCCACCGGGCGGTGGACCGCTTGCTGCCCTGGACGCGGGCCTGGGCCAGGTCACGGCGCCGGTCGTGCTCGCGCTCTCGGCCGACCTGCCGTTCCTGTCGTCCATCACCGTACGGGCCCTGCTCGCCGCCCTGGACGGCGCGCAGGGGACACGGGGGGCCGGCGCGGCGCGCGCGGCCACTCCGGCGGGGCGGCGTGGGGCGGCGGAGACGGAGGGGGCCGGGGTGGCGGACGGGGAGAGTTCCGCAGCCAAGGCCGACGGGGTGGTCATCACCGACGCCGACGGACGTGACCAGCCGCTTGTCGCCGTCTATCGCACCGAGTCGCTGCGCCGTGAACTCGCCCTGCTCGCCACCGAGCACGGCGGTCTCGCCCATCTGCCGCTGCGCCTGCTCACCGAGGAACTCGCCCTCCACCGCATACCGGAGCCCGACGCCGCCGCGTCCTTCGACTGCGACACCTGGGAGGACCTTGCCTCGGCCCGTGCCCGCATCAGGGAGCATGGGAACGTGCTGGACGAATGGATTGCCGCAGTCAAGGATGAACTCGGGATCGAGTCGGACGTCGACACCGGCCTCCTGCTGGACCTCGCCCGCGATGCCGCGCACGGCGTGGCACGCCCCGCTGCGCCGCTCACCACCTTCCTGGTGGGGTACGCGGCGGCTCGGGCGGACGGGAGCCCCGCCGAGGTGGCGGCCGCAGCCCGGAAGGCAGCGGCGCTCGCCGAGCGCTGGGCGGCGGAGTCCCAGGGCGGACCGGACGGCGCCCCGGACAGTGGCCCCGAGAGCGGCCCGGGAAAGACCCCGGGATGACCAGCCAGGACGCGGGCCGCCAGGCCACCACCCCCGCCACCGGAGATGCCGTCGGCCGGGAGGCTCCCGCTGCCCCGGACGCCCTCGGCCGGGAGGGTGTCGGCCGGGACGCCGTCGGGCGGGAGGACGTCGGCCGGGAGGGGGTCCGCCGAACCGCCGTCGGACCGGATCTCGCCGACCGGGAGACCGTTCTGCAGGAGGCCCAAGATGTAGCGAAGGCGCGGGGCGTCCGGGGTGTCGCGGACGGAGACACCGGCGACCGGGAGACCGCTGACCGGAACATTGCCGACCGCGACACCGGCGACCGGAAGACCGCTGACCGGAACACTGCCGACCGGGATGCCGTCCGCCGGGATGCCGCCGACCGGGATGTCGACCGGGCGGTGGACGAGGCACTGGCCATCGTTGCCGCCACCTCCTCCGACAGATCCGATCGGACTTCTTCTGCCGGGGCCACTCCTTCCAGTGACTCACCGCCCTCTTGCACCGCGGCCCCCTCCGGCGGTTCAGCGTGCTCCGGTGCCGACGACTCCTCCCGCTCCTCCCGTGCCGCCGAGCCCCCCTGGTCCGTCGGATCTTCCGCCCCCGGCCCCGAGGCGGCTGCCCCCGACGCTCGCTCCTCCGGCCCCGATCGTCGCTCCGGCCATGATCGCCCGTCCGCCGGCCAGGGTCGCCCGTCCGCTCCCGATCGTCCCTCGGGCCCCGGCACCCCTCGTAGGCATGCTCACCCCGTCACCGCGTGGCCCGAGGCCAGGGAACGGGCAGCGAGGGCCGCGAGCGGCCCCTTGCCGACGGTGGTGCGGCCGCTGGAGGACGCGCTCGGGCAGGTGCTCGCCGCGCCGCTCGTCGCCCAGACCGATCTGCCGTCCTTCGACACCTCCGCCATGGACGGCTGGGCCGTCGCCGGGCCGGGCCCGTGGCGGATCGCCGCGCCCGCCGGGCCCGGCGTTCTCGCCGGACACGACGAGCCCGCCCTCCTGGAGGACGGCCACGCGGTCCGTATCGCCACCGGTGCCCGCGTCCCCTCCGGTACGACGGCCGTTCTGCGCAGCGAGCACGGTGAGCGGCGAGACGGGCCGGGCGGCCACGCCCGTCTGTACGTCGACGCCGACCGTGATGTCGCCCCCGGCCAGGACATCCGCCCCCGCGGCCAGGAGTGCCGCCGTGGCGACCGGCTGCTGCCCACCGGGTCGCTCGTCACCCCCGCCGTCCTGGGACTCGCCGCCGCCGCGGGATACGACGAGCTGCCCACCGCCACCCGTCCCCGTGTCCAAATCCTCATCCTGGGCGACGAGTTGCTGCACACCGGACTCCCCCGCGACGGCCGTATCCGCGACGCGCTCGGCCCGATGCTCGGCCCCTGGCTGCGCGCGCTGGGCGCGGATGTCGTCGGCACTCAGCGCCTGGGTGACGACGCGGACGTCCTCCACAAGGCCGTCACCACCTCCACCGCTGACCTCGTCGTCACCACCGGCGGTACCGCCTCGGGCCCGGTCGACCACGTTCACCCGACGCTGCGCCGGGCCGGTGCCACGCTGTTGGTCGACGGTGTCGCCGTACGCCCCGGCCACCCCATGCTGCTGGCCCGGCTCGCCCCCGGAAGACACCTGGTGGGGCTCCCCGGCAATCCGCTCGCCGCGGTCTCGGGGCTGTTGACACTCGCCGAGCCCCTGCTCCGTACGCTCTCCGGCCGCGCCCCGTACCCGTACGCCACCACGGCGCCGTTCGCCGCCGATGTGCAGGGCCACCCCCGCGACACCCGCCTCGTCCCGATCGCCCTGCGCGGCGACCGGGCCATGCCGCTGCACTTCAACGGACCGGCCATGCTCCGCGGAATCGCCACTGCCGACGGGCTCGCCGTCGTACCGCCGGGAGGCGCCGGAGCCGGGACCGAAGCGGAGATCCTCGAACTCCCCTGGCCGGTAAGCCCGGCAGGGACGGCCCGGTCCTCCCCGGCCCACCGTTCCGATGCGGGGCCGCAGGCCGGAGGAGCCGCCCGGTGAACTCCTCCAGGCACGACGCCGACGACCGCGCCATAGGTGACGTCAGCCGCCACCGCATCCACCTCCCCCGGCGCACCGTCCACGGCCCGCTCCAACAGGTCGGCCGACGGCTGCTGATGGCCCTGCTGGTGATGGTGACGACCGTCTTCATCGTCTATGCGGACCGCGCGGAGTACCACGACAACGCCGATGATTCGGTCAGCTTCCTCGACTGCGTCTACTACGCGACCGTGACGCTCTCCACCACCGGATACGGCGACATCGTCCCGTACGGCGACGGCGCCCGGCTGCTCAACGTCCTGCTCATCACGCCGCTGCGCGTGCTCTTCCTGATCATCCTGGTCGGCACGACTCTCGAGGTCCTCACCGAGCGCACCCGTGAGGAGTGGCGGCTGGCCCGATGGAGGTCCTCCTTGCGTGATCACGTCGTTGTTGTCGGATTCGGTACCAAAGGCCGCTCCGCCGTGGAGACCCTGGTCGCCAAGGGGCACCGGAAGCAGCATGTCGTCATCGTCGACCCGAGCCAGAAAGCCATCGACGCCGCGAGCGAGGAGGGGTACGTGGGCGTGGTCGGGGACGCGACACGCAGCGACGTGCTGCTACGGGCCGAGGCGCAGCGTGCCAAGAAGGTCATCATCGCGACGCAGCGCGACGACACCGCGGTGCTGGTGACGCTGACGGCACGTCAGCTCAACCGGGGCGCCAAGATCGTCGCGGCGGTGCGGGAGGAGGAGAACGCGCCGCTGCTGCGCCAGTCGGGCGCGGACGCCGTGATCACCAGCTCCAGTTCCGCGGGACGTCTGCTCGGCCTCTCGGTGCTCAGCCCCAGTGCGGTCACGGTCATGGAGGATCTGATCCAGCAGGGCAGCGGACTCGACCTGGTCGAGCGGCCCGTGGTGAAGTCCGAGGTCGGACGGTCGGTACGGGACACGGACGACCTGGTCGTCTCGGTGCTGCGCGGGCACCGGTTGCTGGGGTACGACGACCCCAAGGCGAGCCCGCTGGAGGCGACGGACCGGCTGATCACCATCGTCCGGGCCGAACCCCCGTCGGCCGAGCCGCAGTGAGCACGGTGAGGGCCCGGGCTGCCGTACGGCGCGAGTGCGTGCGGGCCGTACGCCTACCGAGCCCGATCCGCCACCGAGCCCGGTCTGCCTACCGAGCCCGGTCCGCCCGCCGTGCGCGCCCGATGCGTCGTCCGGCCGCGAGTCTTCGTACGGGCGTCTCCCTGCCGTGCCCGGTTCGCCGTACGGGCCCCGCTTCGGGCTGTCCTCGTACGGCCACGAGCCGTCGTACGGCGAGTCTGCCCCGATGCGTCGTACCGGCCCGTCGAGCGGTGATCGCTGTGCCGGACGGCGCGGAGTAGCCTCGCGGCCATGCCTATGCAAGCGATCACCATTCCCGAACCCGGCGGACCCGAGGCCCTGGTGTGGGCGGAGGTCCCGGAACCCGTACCCGGCGACGGAGAGGTGCTGGTCGAGGTCGTGGCCAGTGCCGTCAACCGCGCCGATCTCCTCCAGCGCCAGGGCTTCTACGACCCGCCGCCCGGCTCGTCCCCGTATCCCGGCCTGGAGTGTTCGGGCCGGATCGTCGCCCTGGGCCCCAATGTGTCGGGCTGGGCCGTGGGCGACGAGGTGTGCGCGCTGCTGTCGGGCGGCGGATACGCGGAGAAGGTCGTGGTCCCGTCCGGCCAGTTGCTGCCCGTACCGGAGGGCGTCGACCTCATGACGGCCGCGGCGCTGCCGGAGGTCGTCTGCACCGTCTGGTCGAACGTGTTCATGGTCGCCCATCTCCGCCCCGGGGACGGTCTTCTGGTGCACGGCGGCTCCAGCGGTATCGGCACGATGGCGATCCAGTTGGCGAAGGCGGTGGGCGCGCGCGTCGCCGTGACGGCGGGCAGTGCCGAGAAGCTGGAGCGCTGCCGGGAGCTGGGCGCGGACATCCTGATCAACTACCGTGAGCAGGACTTCGTCGAGGAGCTCCGCAAGGCCACGGACGGCGCCGGGGCCGACGTGATCCTCGACATCGTCGGCGCCAAGTACCTCGACCAAAATGTGAAGTCCCTTGCCGTGAACGGCCGACTGGCGATCATCGGCATGCAGGGCGGCCGCAAGGGGGAGCTGGACCTGGGCGCGCTGCTCGCCAAGCGCGGCGCTGTCACCGCGACCTCGCTGCGCGGGCGGCCCCTCTCGGAGAAGGCCGCGATCGTCGCGGCGGTCCGCGAGCACGTATGGCCGCTGATCAGCGCCGGGCGGGTCCGCCCGGTCGTGGACCGTACGGTGGCGATGCGGGACGCGGCCGAGGCTCACCGTGTGGTGGAGGAGAGCGGTCACGTCGGGAAAGTCCTGCTCACCGTGTGAGGACACCGTGCGAGACCTCATGAGACACCGCGCGAGCACACTGTGTGAGGACACCTCACGAGGACACCGCGCGCACACCCTGTGAGGCCGCCCTCGACCCGACCCCCTCCCGTGGCCGACCTTCGGCCGGTCCCGTGGCCAACCGCTGGAAGGCCTCGAACAGGCCCAACATCCGAGATGCCGGAAGTCATCGACCGTGTGACGCTGAACACTGGCACTCGACGGCTCGGCACGGGAGGGGGTCACGGCCGTGGCTCCAGCGCTCCGCACACGTTTGGCCATCGGCTTCCTGGTAGGGGCGGCCCTGCTGCCGGCTCCGGCGGCCCTCGCCCTCGACCGTGCGTCCGTCCCCACCGAGGGATGGGCACCGGTCGCCAGGCCGCCGCACGCGCAGACCGTCGGACGACTCGGCGGCCTCGTGCACGGCTCCCGCCCGATGGCCGACCCCGAGGACCCGCCGGTCGGTCCCGCGGCCCCACGATCCGGTTCCGCGGACGAGCGGGGCAGGGACCAGCAGGCGGATCCCGGCACGCCGTGGGCCGGGCGGCGCGCGGGGGAGGGCCGGGTGCGGCCGGGCCGGGCGCCCGGGACGGCCGACCGGCCCGGGTTCCCACCAGGGGTGCCGGGATGGGCCCACGCGCTGGACCCCAGTGCCCCCGCCGACGGGTCCGCCCGGCCCGACAGGCCGGGACGGCCGCTCTCTCCTCCGCCCCGGCCGTCCGTCTCTCCCACGCCCACGCCCACGCACCAGGGCGTCCTGCGGCCCCCGGCGTCTCACGCGTGGTCCCCGGCCCCGACCGCGCGGGACGGGCTCGAGGCGGTACGGCCGCGCCCCCCGCTTCCGTACGAGCCGAGCCCGCCCGGTGACTCCGTCACCGCTCCCTCGGCCGCGACGACGGGCAGTGATCCCGGTACCAGCGGCGACAGCCCCGATCAGGCGGTGGGCAGGCCCACGGGGCGGATGCTGCGCGTGCTGCCCCTCGGCACGGGCCTGGCGCTCATGGGGATCGGGCTGGCGTTCATCGGCTTCCGGCTCCGGCAGCGCTGAGCCGGTTCTCGGCGCCCTTTGTCGTCCCGCCGTGTGCCACGGCCCCTGTATTCGCGCCGTACCCTCCCAAGGAGGGTGGATCACGGAGGCGCGGGGGCAGAACGCCTTCCAGGTACGTGTGCGAGAGAATGGGCGGCATGGAGATGCCGAGGAACGAACGGTCGCAGGAGAGTCCCCAGGTACTGGTCGTCGGACCGGACGGAATGGCTCTCGGCAACGCCAGCCCCGGCGGCGGGGAGGGTGACGACGAGTCGCGCGAGGTCCCCGTGACGGAGATGGTCGAACAGCCGGCGAAGGTCATGCGCATCGGCAGCATGATCAAGCAGCTTCTGGAGGAGGTCAGGGCCGCTCCTCTCGACGAGGCGAGCCGGGTCCGGCTCAAGGAGATCCACGCCAGCTCAGTGAAGGAGCTGGAGGACGGTCTCGCACCCGAGCTGGTGGAGGAGTTGGAGCGGCTGTCCCTGCCGTTCACCAACGAGACCATTCCCACCGAGGCGGAGCTGCGGATCGCCCAGGCCCAGCTGGTCGGTTGGCTCGAGGGCCTGTTCCATGGCATTCAGACGGCGCTGTTCGCCCAGCAGATGGCGGCACGGGCGCAGTTGGAGCAGATGCGCCGGGCGCTGCCGCCCGGGGTGATGGCCACGGAGGGCGGCGAGGAGGGCCAGGCCCCCGGCGGAGCCCGCTCGGGTCCGTACCTCTGAGCCACGGAAGCGGAACGATCGGGGCCCGGCACGCGATCCGCGTGCCGGGCCCCATTTCTGCCAGGTCCGCTTCTCCGCGCGGTGTGCGTCCGCACTGCCGTACGGCGCGTCGCGACCGCGTTGTGCTGCCGTACGGGCCCGGCGCGTCGGGAGCGTGTCCTGCTGCCGTCGGGCAGCCGGGCCGTCAGGCCGGCTTGCCCGTCGACACCGTCAGCACGAACTTCTCCGTCTTGTCATGGGGGTCGAACGGCTCGCCGTCGAGCGGAGTCTGACGGAGCACCAGGTCCTTGCCCCAGGTGTTCTCGTCCTCGTACACCACGTCGTACTGCCAGCCCGCCGCCCGCATGCAGTCCTTCACCGACGAGAGGTCCCGGTACCGGAAGTCGGGCGCCGAGATCTTGCTCTTGTCGTCCCAGTACTCGTAGGCGTCGGTGCACTTCTCCTGCTTGATGACCTTGGTCTTGTCACCCGGGTTGAACTCCGCCCCGGTACCGCCGGTGCCACCGGTGCCACTGGCATCGCCGGCCGTGGAGGGCGGCCGCTGCGGCTGGACCGTCTGTTTGTCGTCGGCCCGGTTGCCGCCGCCCTCGCCCTGGTTCAGGGCCAGTACCGCGACGAGCCCGCCGATCGCCAGCAGCGCCACCACGATCGCGCCCACGACCACCGGCACATTGCTCTTGCCGCCGCCACCCGGCGGCGGGGCGGCGGGAGACATCGTGTACGGCGGCGGGGTCTGCGCACCGCCGTGGTACGGAGAGGGCCCCGGGGCCTGGTAACCCTGCTGCTGCAACGGGTGCGTGGGCGGCGGCGGGGTGGTCGGCCCGAAGCCGCCCATCTGCGCCCCGTGCGGGTGGGGCTGGTACGGGGTCTGCACCTGCGGCGGGGCCGGGGCCCGCTGGTCCACCGGCGGGAAGACCGCCGAGCCCACGCCCGCCCCGCTGCCCGCCGGCGGCCCGCCCGTGATGATCAACGGCGCGGCGGACTGTCCGCTCCCCGCCACGCGCGCGCACTCGTCGCGCATCGACTCGGCCGTCGGGAAACGCTCGTTGGGGTTCTTCTTCAGCGCCCGCGCGACGAGTGCGTCGACGGCCGGCGGTATGGAGCCGTTGATGGTCGAGGGAGCGACCGGCTCCTCCTGGACATGCGCGTACGCGATGGCCAGCGGCGAGTCCGCATCGAAGGGCAGCCGCCCGGTCAGCAGCTCGAAGAGCATGATGCCCACGGAGTACAGATCGGACCGCGCGTCGACGCCCCGGCCCAGCGCCTGTTCCGGTGACAGATACTGCGGGGTGCCGACGACCATGCCGGTCTGGGTCATGGAGGTGACTCCGGACTGCATGGCCCGTGCGATGCCGAAGTCCATGACCTTGACCACGTTGCGCTTGGTCACCATCACATTGCCCGGCTTGATGTCCCGGTGGACCAGGCCCATCTCATGGCTGACCTCGAGCGCCGCCAGCACATCGGCCGTGATCTTCAGCGCCTTGTCCGTCGGCATCGCGCCGTGCTGCGCCAGATCCGCGTCGAGCACCGAGCGCAGCGGCCGGCCCTCCACGTACTCCATGACGATGTAGGGCACCATGGCGCCGGAGACCCCGTTGTCGTCCGGCAGCGCGTCCTCGCCGGAGTCGAAGACGGAGACGATGTTGGTGTGTGAGAGTTTCGCCACTGACTGGGCCTCGCGGCGGAAGCGCTCGCGGAAGGACTGTTCCCGGCCGAGTTCGGTGTGCAGCGTCTTGACCGCGACCTGCCGGTCCAGCACGGTGTCGTACGCGAGGTGCACGGAGGCCATGCCGCCCGCGCCGAGCAGGTCGCGCAGCTGGTAGCGGCCACCACCGACGGAACGGCCCTCGTAGCGGCCCTGTGCGCCGTCCTGACTCATCTGTCTGCTCCCCCCGTGGCGCACGGCCATGCGATGTGGCCTCGACGTACCGGCTGTGCCCATGCAATGTTCATGATTATCGGGCCAAGTCTGCCCGAGGGGTCGGACACGTCAAGCCGCATGCCCGTTCCGTGACCGGATGCGCAACAAGCGTTCATGAAGCGTTACCGCCTCACCACGGGATTTGCGCCGTCGCCGCCGCAGCGGATTGGATGGCCTGTCCATCACGGACCGGCGCGCCCTCCGGACCCTGTAGCGTGCCTTAGCGGAACACGGAACACCGTAGGACCGCCGCGACTCATGCACGCGGACAGAAACGACGGCGAGGACCGATGGCACAGACGCAGCGCGCCCAGGGCCCGTCCGAACCCGAAGCCTCCGGCGGGGGAGCCCCCGACGCACCGGAGCAGTGGGGTGACGGCGGGCTCGTCGGTGACGGCCGCTACCGCCTCACCCACCGCCTCGGCCGCGGTGGCATGGCCGAGGTCTTCGCCGCCGAGGACGTGCGCCTCGGCCGGACGGTCGCGGTGAAGCTCCTCCGCGCCGACCTCGCCGAGGACCCGGTCTCCAAGGCCCGCTTCACCCGCGAGGCCCAGTCGGTCGCGGGCCTCAACCACCACGCCGTGGTCGCCGTCTACGACTCCGGCGAGGACGTCGTCGGTCCGAACACCGTGCCGTACATCGTCATGGAGCTGGTCGAGGGCCGCACGATCCGCGATCTGCTGCTCAACGCCGAGGCGCCGCCGGCGGACCAGGCGCTGATCATCGTCTCCGGGGTGCTGGAGGCGCTGTCCTACAGCCATCACCACGGCATCGTGCACCGCGACATCAAGCCCGCCAACGTCATCATCACCCACAGCGGCGCGGTCAAGGTGATGGACTTCGGCATCGCCCGCGCGCTGCACGGCGCGGCCAGCACGATGACCCAGACCGGCATGGTCATGGGCACGCCGCAGTACCTCTCCCCCGAGCAGGCTCTCGGCAAGGCCGTCGACCACCGCTCGGACCTCTACGCCACCGGCTGCCTGCTGTACGAACTGCTCGCCCTGCGCCCGCCGTTCACCGGTGAGACCCCGCTCTCGGTGGTCTACCAGCACGTCCAGGACATGCCCGTGCCCCCGTCGGAGGTCTCCGACGGGGTGCCGCCGGAGCTCGACGGGCTCGTCATGCGCTCGCTCGCGAAGGATCCGGACGACCGCTTCCAGAGCGCCGAGGAGATGCGCGGGCTGGTGCAGTACGCGCTGCAGATGCTCGCCGACAAGGGCGGTCACACCGGGGTGTGGGACACCGGACCGGTGGAGCACGCGGGTATGGCCACCCCGGCGAGGGGCATGACCGGTACGAGCGTCCTGCCGCACCCGAACCACGGTGACACCTCGCAGCTCGGCGCGGGTGGCCCGCTGCTCCCGGGCGGCCGGGACGACGACGGCGGCTTCGACGGCGGTCACCGGCCCGGCGGCGGGAACGGCAAGGGAGGACGCGGCAAGATCTGGCTGCTCGCCGCGCTCGCGGTGATCGCGATCCTCGTCGGTGTCGTCTACGCGCTCGACAACCGCTCGCAGCAGACGGACAAGAACCCCAAGGACACCCCGTCGCACTCCCAGCCGACGAAGCAGAAGCCGACGAAGTCCCAGGAGGAGGAGACGACGGAGGGCAACACCGAGCCCGGCGGCGGCTCGGTCGGCGGCGAGGAGGACTACACCCCCTCGTACACCCCCTCCTACACCCCGAGTGACACCCCGTCCGAGACCCCCTCGTACACCCCGAGCTCGCCGCCCAGCGAGACCACCACGGGCGGTACGGACGACGGCGGCACCGACGGCTCCCCCACGCCCTCCGAGGACGACACCGGCACGGAGGACGGCGAGAACGGCGCCGACGGCGGCGGCATCGGCAGCCCGGGCGCGGTCGAGGGCCCGACCGGCTGAGGCACTGCGGGACGGGCTGAGGCCCGCTGCGGCGGTCCGGCCCGCGAGGTGGGCCGACGGCGGCGGTGTCCTGCGCCGTCCTCGGCCTCGTCCGCGGTGTCCCGACGGTCGGTTCGAGGCGGGCCGGGACGGTCCCGGTCTTCGACGACGAGCCCTTCACCGTCCGCGGCGGTCCGTAGGTCGCCTGCATCCCCTCGTCGGGTGGCGTTGGAGGGGCGCGCAGCCAGGGAACCGGGCGTCCGCGACTCCCTGGACGTCAGCCCATGAAGGCGTCGCGGACGGCTTCGTACTCGCGGGTCCACCACACCGACAGCGCCGCCGCAGCCGGGAACTGCGGATCCGCCCGGCGGTCGTGGGCCTGATAGCGCCAGCGCAGCATCCAGAAGTCGTTGAGCCGCTCCCACCAGACGCGGTGCACGGCCGCCGCCAGCTCCTCCGCCGTGGCACCGGTGGCCCGGCGGTACGCGCGCGCGTACGGCCGTACCTTGCACAGCGCCAGCGTGCCCCCCGGGCCCACGAAGAAGATCGCAGCGGCCCGGACCGCTTCCTCCGCGCGGGGCTGTACGCCCAGCCGGTCCCAGTCGAGGATGGCCGCGGGCTCCGCTCCCCGGTAGAGCAGGTTCAGCGGGTGGAAGTCACCGTGCACCCAGCCCGTGGCGGGCTCCGCGCCCGCCTTCGGGCGCCGGTGGGCGTGCCGCTCGAGCAGCGCCCGGCGTTCGACGAGCCGGTGCTCGGCGAGCTCGTCGAACGCGTCACGGGGCCGCCGCGCGCGGGCGAGGGCGAGCAACTCCTCGATCAGTTCGAAGGTGTCGGAGGGGTCAGCGCTCTCCACACGGGGCTCGCCCCCCGGGGCCGACGGCGGCATCACCCGCTCCAGGCAGGTGTGGACCAGCCCCAGCAGGGCGCCCAGACGCCGGGACTGGGCGGCGGTGAGCTGACCGCCGTCCCGGTGCCGGCCGTCCACCCAGGGGTGCAGGGCGTAGCAGCGGCCGCCGATCACCGCGACCGTACGGCCGTCGGCGTCAGCCACCGGCGGGGCGACCGGGAGGCCCATGGCGCCCAGCCGCGCTGTCGCGCCGTGCTGACGCGCGATGGCGGCGCAGTCGCCGTCGAGGTGGTGCTTGAGGAAGTACCGGCCTCGGGTGGTGGCCAGGCGATAGCCGCGGTTGAGCAGACCCTCGGCGACGCGCTCACAGGACAGCGGCTCTCCCGCACCCTCGTACCGGCCCAGCAGAGCGCACAGAGTGCCGCCGTCCGGAGCGATACCGGACGGGCCGTCGTCCGGGGTGTCCGCCGGGCCGTCGTCCGGGGTCGTGCCCGCCGGGCCGCCGTCCGCAGCGATGACGGCAGTGCTGCCGTCCGGAGCGGTCCGGGGTGGTGGCAGGGCGGTCAGGGCGGCGGAAGCGGCATATGAGCGCGGCACTCGCCAGATGTTAGATCACGTGGGGTCACGCAGAGTGCCCAGTGCGTCGCACAGGGACTCCGGCCAGTGTGTGCACGGTGATGAAGCGCGGTTCGACATGCAGATACGCGGGGTCGAAGGGCGCGCTGTCGGCGCTGTGCGGCATCCGGCCGAACAAGGCCAGCTCCCGCGGTCCGGGTTCGACAGCGCGGGCGGTGCCCGCGAACTGCACGGACCAGACGTCCTCGCTGCCCTGGCCGGCGTTGTCCGCTCCGTAGGCGATCACATTGCCGTCACAGGCCCGGTGGTAGCCGTATCCCCGGTGCAGCCGCAGCAGGACCCGGTCGTCGTCCGCGACGATGTGCCGCGCCGGCGTCACGAAGGGTAGAGCCCGCATGCTGACCGAGAGCCGGCCGTATGCGGTGCTGCGCAGAAGGTCGATCGCGCGGTGGCCGGATGCTGTGGAGGGCTCGGGGGACATGTCTCCACCCTGACCGGCCGGAACGGGTCGACCTAGGGGCCGCGGCCCTCGGAGGGGAGGCCCTTGGTCCCGATCCGGGCAGGTCGGCCCGGAGGAGCCGGACGAAGGACGCTGGGCCCCGTGGCCCCGGTCCGCCCGGAGGGGCCGGACGAAAGATGCCGACCCCGTGGCGCCGGTCCGGGCAGGTCAGCCCTTCTCCGCCTGGAGCCGTGCGACATATGCGGCAGCCTGGGAACGGCGTTCCATTCCGAGTTTCGCGAGCAGGCTGGAGACGTAATTCTTGATCGTTTTTTCGGCGAGATGCAGCCGGTCTCCAATGGCCCTGTTGGTCAGACCCTCGCCGATCAGTTCGAGAATCTTCCGTTCCTGCTCCGTGAGTTTCGCGAGCCGGGCATCGCTCTCGGGGACATTTCCGCCGCGCAGCCGTTCCAGAACGCGGGCGGTCGCCACCGGATCGAGCAGGGATTTCCCGGCCGCCACATCCCGTACGGCCGACAGCAGCTCATTGCCGCGTATCGCCTTCAGGACATAGCCCGCGGCGCCCGCCAGGATCGCGTCGAACAGGGCCTCGTCATCCGCGTACGAGGTGAGGATCAGGCATTTGATGTCCTCGTTCGCCGAGCGGATCTCCCGGCAGACCTCCACTCCGCTGCCGTCGGGAAGCCGTACGTCCAGCACGGCGACGTCGGGCCGGGTGGCCGGGATACGGGCCAGGGCGTCGGCGGCGGTGCCGGCCTCGCCCACCACATCGATGTCGTCCTCGACGGACAGAAGCTCATGGACCCCACGGCGTACGACTTCATGGTCGTCGAGGAGAAATACTCTGATTTTTCCTTCTTCGGACACACGGTCAGTCTCACATACGAACCCTTCCCGTGCTCTTGTCCTCCGGGATAACGTGCCGTTGGCCCGGAGGGCTGCAAGGCTGTGACCAGTGGTTGTTCCCCACTTCCTCGATTTACTTGGAAATCCAAGAAAACTCGCAGGTCAGAGGGGTTTCGCAGAGATGCGGAGCACTGGGTAACGTGCCTATTGCAGGCCGTTGCCCCGGGCGCCTGTCACGCCCGGTTCGGTCCGCCGCACATACCCCGTGCGCCGTTTCGAAGCGGGTGAGCCTTACTGGCCGCCGGCGGATCCCGGGGGCCGGACAGACGGAGGAGCACACCGTGACCGTGGAGAGCACTGCCGCGCGGAAACCGCGCCGCAGCGGCGGCAAGCGCGCCGGCGCCAGGAAGCCGCAGGCCGACCAGCCCGAACTCGTACAGCTGCTGACGCCGGAGGGCGAGCGGGTCGAGGACCCCGAATACTCGATCGACCTGACGCCCGAAGAACTGCGCGGCCTGTACCGGGACATGGTGCTGACCCGTCGCTTCGACGCCGAGGCCACCGCACTGCAGCGCCAGGGCGAGCTGGGCCTGTGGGCCTCGCTGCTCGGCCAGGAGGCCGCCCAGATCGGCTCCGGCCGCGCCCTGCGGGACGACGACTACGTCTTCCCGACCTACCGCGAGCACGGCGTCGCCTGGTGCCGCGGGGTCGACCCGACCAATCTGCTCGGCATGTTCCGCGGGGTGAACCACGGCGGCTGGGACCCGAACAGCAACAACTTCCACCTGTACACGATCGTGATCGGCTCCCAGACGCTGCACGCGACCGGTTACGCGATGGGGGTCGCGAAGGACGGCGCGGACTCGGCCGTCATCGCCTACTTCGGTGACGGCGCCTCCAGCCAGGGCGACGTCGCCGAGGCCTTCACCTTCTCCGCGGTCTACAACGCGCCCGTGGTCTTCTTCTGCCAGAACAACCAGTGGGCGATCTCCGAGCCCACCGACCGGCAGACCCGTGTCCCGCTCTACCAGCGCGCCCAGGGCTTCGGCTTCCCGGGTGTACGGGTCGACGGCAATGACGTGCTCGCCTGCCTCGCCGTCACGCGGTCCGCGCTGGAGCGGGCCCGCAGCGGGCAGGGCCCGACCCTCGTCGAGGCCTTCACGTACCGCATGGGGGCCCACACCACCTCCGACGATCCGACGAAGTACCGGGCCGACGACGAGCGGGCGGCCTGGGAGGCCAAGGACCCGATCCTCCGGCTGCGGACCTACCTGGAGAAGGAGGGCCTCGCCGACGAGGCGTACTTCTCCGGGCTGGACACGGAGAGCGACGCGCTCGCCAAGCGGGTCCGGGAGGCCGTACGCGCCATGCCGGACCCGGACACCATGGCGATGTTCGAGAACGTCTACGCCGACGGGCACGCGCTCGTGGACGAGGAGCGCGCGCAGTTCGCCGCGTACCAGGCGTCGTTCGCCGATGAGGCGGAGCCCGCCGGGAAGGGACACTGACATGGCCGTGGAGAAGCTCTCGCTCGCCAAGGCGATCAATGAATCGCTCCGTGCGTCCATGGAGACCGACGCCAAGGTCCTGATCATGGGCGAGGACGTCGGCAAGCTCGGCGGCGTCTTCCGGGTCACCGACGGTCTGCAGAAGGACTTCGGCGAAGACCGCGTCATCGACACCCCGCTCGCCGAATCCGGCATCGTCGGCACCGCGATCGGGCTCGCGCTGCGCGGCTACCGCCCGGTGGTCGAGATCCAGTTCGACGGGTTCGTCTTCCCCGCGTACGACCAGATCGTCACCCAGCTCGCCAAGATGCACGCGCGGGCCCTGGGCAAGATCAAGCTGCCGGTCGTCATCCGTATCCCCTACGGCGGCGGCATCGGCGCGGTCGAGCACCACTCCGAGTCGCCCGAGGCGCTGTTCGCGCACGTCGCGGGCCTGAAGGTGGTCTCCCCGTCCAATGCCGCGGACGCGTACTGGATGATGCAGCAGGCCATCGAGAGCGACGACCCGGTCATCTACTTCGAGCCGAAGCGGCGCTACTGGGACAAGGGCGAGGTCGACACGTCCGCCTTCCCCGGCCCGCTGCACAAGGCCCGGGTCGCCCGGCCGGGGACGGATCTCACCCTGGCCGCGTACGGGCCGATGGTGAAGGTCTGCCTCGAGGCAGCCGCCGCCGCGGCCGAGGAGGGCAAGTCCCTCGAGGTCCTGGATCTGCGGTCGATGTCCCCGATCGACTTCGACACGGTCCAGCAGTCGGTCGAAAAGACCGGAAGGCTGGTTGTCGTGCACGAGGCTCCGGTATTCCTGGGGACGGGGTCGGAGATCGCCGCCCGGATCACCGAGCGGTGCTTCTATCACCTGGAGGCCCCGGTGCTGCGGGTCGGCGGTATGCACGCGCCGTATCCGCCGGCCCGTCTGGAGGACGAGTACCTGCCGGGGCTCGACCGGGTGCTGGACGCCGTCGACCGTGCGTTGGCGTACTGAAGGGCTTGAGGAGAGTTCGTGACGATGACTGAGACCGGTCAGCGCTTCCGAGAGTTCAAGATGCCCGATGTGGGCGAGGGACTCACCGAGGCCGAAATCCTCAAGTGGCACGTCCAGCCCGGCGACACGGTCACCGACGGCCAGGTGGTCTGCGAGGTGGAGACCGCCAAAGCCGCGGTCGAACTGCCGATCCCCTTCGACGGCACGGTGCACGAGCTGCGCTTCGCCGAAGGCATGACGGTCGACGTGGGCACGGTGATCATTTCGGTGGACACCGCGCCCGGCGGCTCCTCCGCCGAGCCCTCCGGCGCCGGTCCGGCGGGCGAGGCCGTGGCCGAGGGCGGTGACGCCGCGGCGGACGCCGGTGACGAAGGGACGGGGACCGGGGTCGGCGAGGCGGCCGAGGGCCGTCAACCCGTACTCGTCGGCTACGGCGTCTCCGCCTCGTCGACCAAGCGCCGGCCGCGCAAGCCGCAGCCGGGGCAGTCGGTCCCGGGCCAGGCCGGAGGGCGCCCGGATGCCCGGGGGAACGGCGTTGCCGGGCCCGAGCCGTCTGCCGCCGCCGTCCAGGCGGAGCTGAACGGACACGCCGGGGCCACCGCCGAACCGTCGGCCACCGCCGAACCGTCGGCCACCGCCGTACCGTCCGCCCCCGAGCAGCCTGCCGCCCAGCAGCCTGCCGGAGCGCGGCCGCTCGCCAAGCCGCCGGTCCGCAAGCTCGCCAAGGACCTCGGCATCGACCTGGCGACGGTCACCCCGACGGGCCGCGACGGAGTCATCACGCGCGATGACGTCCATGCCGCCGCGGCGTCGGCCATGGCGGCGACGGATGCGGGGCCCACCACGGCACCGGCCACCGCACCCACGGAGGCACCGGCCCCGGCTGCCGCGCCGGCGGCCGCCGCGGCGCCCGCGGCCCGCGAGACACGCGTGCCGATCAAGGGCGTACGGAAGGCCACCGCACAGGCGATGGTCGCCAGCGCCTTCACGGCGCCCCATGTCACCGAGTTCATCACGGTGGACGTGACGCGGACGATGAAGCTGGTGCAGGAGCTCAAGCAGGACCCGGACATGGCGGGTCTGCGGGTGAATCCGCTGCTGCTGGTGGCCAGGGCACTCCTGGTCGCCATCAGGCGGAACCCGGAGATCAGCGCGGCCTGGGACGAGGCCAACCAGGAGATCGTACGGAAGGAGTACGTGAACCTGGGTATCGCCGCGGCCACCCCGCGTGGCCTGATCGTCCCGAACATCAAGGACGCTCACGCCATGACGCTGCCCGAACTCGCGGAAGCGCTGGGTGACCTGGTGTCCACGGCCCGCGAGGGCAGGACCTCGCCCGCGGCGATGCAGGGCGGCACGGTCACCATCACCAACGTCGGCGTCTTCGGCATCGACACCGGCACTCCGATCCTCAACCCGGGGGAATCGGCGATCCTCGCCTTCGGCGCGGTCAAGCTCCAGCCCTGGGTCCACAAGGGCAAGGTGAAACCCCGTCAGGTGACCACGCTGGCGCTCTCCTTCGACCACCGCCTGGTCGACGGCGAACTGGGCTCCAAGGTCCTCGCGGACATCGCGGCGGTCCTGGAAGACCCCAAGAAGCTCATCACCTGGACGTAGCCGCCCGGCAACGACGGGGCCCGGACGCACAACCTGCGGCCGGGCCCGTCGTCGTTGCGGACTGGGCTTTCGCGCGCCGACCGGACAGGGCCAGATGCCGCTCTCGGTCACGCCCGGGGCGCGAGGAGAACCGCCCCGGCGGTCGGCGGACGGGTGTCCAGCTCCGCCCATTGCCTCCCTTCTGAGAACCCGACCGAACCAACAGCGCGTCCCGCATGTCGGAGCAACACTTGCCGAGTTGGTCGACCGTATCCGTAAGGGGATGTGACAGGTGTCCGGGTTCGTGTTCGTGAAGTCGAGTTACAGCACCGGTAACGGCGAGTCCGTAGAGGTCGCGACCAACGTTCCCGGCACGGTCGCGGTGCGGGACTCCAAGGCCCCGGCGGGGCCGATACTCCGCTTCGCCCCCGCCGAGTGGCGGGCCTTCCGGGCCGGACTGGTGGGCGGGGACTTCGACGCGTAAGCGGGCTGAGGTGCGGGTGTCCCTCAGCTGCCGAGCGCGAGGGCGTTCTTGGCCCGCGTGACGGATGCCTCTGAGGCCGGGCCGCCGCTGCCGCCCGGGCAATCCAGCGGCCGGAAGATCCCGGCCGCGTCAGCGGCGCCGGAGGCCGGCCCTCACGCAGTGCAGAGGCCCGGACCCGCCGGGGGCCGCAGCGCTCAGCGGATGACTTCGATGGCGCACCGGGCGCCCGAGCCGCGCTGCAGCTTGGCATCGCCGGTGATCAACGGGGCGTCCAGGTGCTCGGCCAGGGCGATGTAAGCGGCGTCGTACGGCGTGAAGTTGCCACGGAGTTCCCAGACGCGAGGCAACAGGGCGCTGTGGTGAACGCGATGGATCGGCAGTGTCGGGAGCAGGCGGAGCGCTCGGTCTGCGTCCCCCGGTTCGATCTTCTTTCCGAGAAGGAGGCCCCGGAGCGCGCTCGCCGCTTCGATGTCGATGAGTGACGGTGCGGCGAGCCGCCGACCGGACAGGCGGGCGGCACATGCCTTCCCTGTGGGGCCCTGGTCGACGAGTGCCGCGACCAGGATCGAGTTGTCGACAACGATCACTCGCCGCGCCCTTCCCGCTGCGCCGTGAGGATGTCGTCCATCGACACACTGCTCGTCAACTCGCCGCGAACCGCTTCGAGGGCTTCGTCGATGGTGGGGTGCAGCGCCTCCTCCTCCAGGCGGGTTCGCAGGTACTCCTGCAAGGACCGGCCGGAGTCCGCTGCACGGCGGCGCAGTATGGCGTAGGCCTCATCGTCGAGGTTGCGGATCTGTACGGTTGCCATGCATGCAATATAGCGCTGATCCAGCGCTGATGCTCGATCGAATGACGTCTGCCGGAAAAGGGCTCGCGGTTCCCTCTGGGCGCCAGGGGCGGTGCGTTCCCTTCGCGCCCCCTTCGTACACCCGTCCGTATCGCGGACGCCCCTGCGGACGCATACGTGTTGTATCTATGGTGTGCGCATGGCTTCCGCAGCTGCTCCCGCCAAGCAACCACCCGCCGCCGAGCGGGTCTACGCCCACGTCAAGCAAGCCGTTCTCGACCGCCGGTACGAGGGCGGCACGCTGCTCACCGAGGGCAACCTCGCCGACGCCGTCGGCGTCTCCCGTACACCCGTGCGCGAGGCCCTGCTCCGGCTCGAGGTCGAGGGGCTCATCAAGCTCTATCCGAAGAAGGGCGCGCTGGTGCTTCCGGTCTCCGCGCAGGAGATCGGCGATGTCGTCGAGACCCGGCTGCTCGTCGAGGAGCACGCCGCCCGCAAGGCCGTACCCGCCGGGCCGCGGCTCATCGAGCGGCTCGAGGAACTGCTGGAGAAGCAGCGGCGGTACGCCGCCGAGGGCGATCTGGCCGCGGCGGCCGTCAACGACCGCTGCTTCCACGCCGAGATCGTCCGCAGCGCCGGCAACCAGATCCTCGACCGGCTCTACGACCAGCTGCGCGACCGCCAGTTGCGGATGGGGGTCGCCGTGATGCACGCCCACCCCGACCGGATCGCCAAGAACATCGCGGAGCACGCCGAGATCCTCGAAGCCCTGCGCACCGGCGACGCGGAGGCCGCGGCCGCCGCCGTACACCAGCACGTCAGCTGGGTGCGGAACCTCGTCCGGGGGGACTCCCGGTGAGCGGAGCGGTACGTCTGCCGGGCGACCCTCCGGGAGGGCGACGGGCCGTGGCCGTCTGGGGCCTCGGCGTCGCCGTCTACTTCGTCGCCATCACCTACCGGACCAGTCTGGGCGTCGCCGGAATCGACGCCGCCGACCGCTTCCACATCAACGCCTCGGCGCTGTCGACGTTCTCCATCCTCCAACTGCTCGTCTACGCCGGGATGCAGATACCCGTCGGTCTGCTGGTCGACCGGCTCGGCACCAAGAAGGTGCTGGCCATGGGCGTCGTCCTGTTCACCGTCGGTCAGCTCGGATTCGCGCTCTCCCACTCCTATGCCGCGGCTCTGGCGTCGCGTGCGCTGCTCGGCTGCGGGGACGCGATGACCTTCATCAGCGTGCTGAGGCTCGGATCGCGCTGGTTCCCCGCCCGGCGCGGCCCTCTGATCGCCCAGATCGCCGCGTTGTTCGGGATGGCGGGCAACCTCGTCTCCACGATCGTGCTCGCCCGTCTGCTGCACAGCATCGGCTGGACCCCGACATTCGCGGGCAGCGCCGTCGGCGGCGTCCTCGTCCTGGTGCTCCTGCTGCTGTTCCTCAAGGACCACCCGGAGGGCCATGCGCCGGAGCCGGTCCAGCAGACCGACGGGGGGTTCGTACGCCGCCAGATCGCCGCGGCCTGGCGCGAGCCGGGCACCCGGCTGGGCATGTGGGTGCACTTCACCACCCAGTTCCCCGCCATGGTCTTCCTGCTGCTGTGGGGCCTGCCGTTCCTGGTCGAGGCCCAGGGCCTGTCCCGGGCCGTCGCCGGGGAGCTGCTCACGCTGGTCGTGCTGTCCAATATGGCGATCGGGCTCGTCTTCGGACAGATCATCGCCCGGCACCACCGGGCCCGTATGCCGCTCGCGCTCGGTACGGTCTCCACGACCGCGCTGCTCTGGGGCACCACCCTGGCCTGGCCGGGCCACGCGCCCCTGTGGCTGCTGACCGCGCTGTGCGCGGTGCTCGGTTCCTGCGGCCCCGCCTCGATGATCGGCTTCGACTTCGCCCGCCCCGCCAACCCGCCCGAGCGGCTCGGCACGGCGTCCGGGATCGTCAACATGGGCGGATTCACCGCCTCGATGGCGACGCTGCTCGCCATCGGGGTGCTCCTGGACACGACCGGCGACAACTACCGGATCGCCTTCGCCTCCGTCTTCGCCCTGGAGGCGCTCGGGGTGTCGCAGATCCTGCGGCTCCGGGGCAGGGCGGACCGCCGGGAGCGCGAACGGATCGTGGCCAGCCGTGTGGAGACGGTTCACGTCCCGGCGTAGCGCCCGTGCCATCCCGGGCGGACCCGGGGCGGGGGCCGCCCGTTACGGGGTGACCGCGAAGTGCCGCAGGATCGCCTGGGCGAGCTCCCGGTCGCCGTCGATCTTCACCGACTCCGCCGCGGTCTCCGCTCTCACCCGTCCGCAGGCCAGCAGCACGAACAGCTCCCAGTCCAGCGTCAGCGTGGCGGCGGGCCCCAGCGACGGGCTGCCGTTGATCGAACCGCGGCCGTCGGCGTCCACCCGGACCGTCCGCATGAACTCCACGGCGCCGCTCACATCGAAGACCACCGCGGAATTCGCGGGCGCGCCCGCGTCCTTGGCGACCACCTTCGGCAGTGACTCCAGCAGCTGGTCGCGGGCGACCAGCGCACCCGGCGAGTCGAGGTTGCCCGGCTTGCCCAGGGCGCGCCGCAGGTCCTGCTCATGCACCCAGACGTCGAACGCCCGGAACTGCAGGACCCGCTCGAGCGTCGTCTCGCCGCCGAGCGGGCTGCGTACCGTGGCGTCCGGCCGGCGGGTCTCGTTCCGCAGCTGCCGCGAGCGCCGGATGATGGTGTACTCCAGCTCCGATGTCATCTCCGGCGCGGTGTGGCACCGCCGGACGTCGACAGGGACCTCCATGTAACGGGTCAGCTCGTTGGTGACGTGATAGAGATCGCGCGGCAGGGTGTGAATCGGGCGTGGATCACCGAGCAATTCGCATTCGATGCCGATGACATGCGAGACGACATCCCGCACCGACCACCCCGGGCATGCGGTGGCGCGGTTCCACTCGCCCTCGACAAGCGGTGTCACCAGCTCGGATATCGCCTCGATGGAGTGGGTCCAGGCGTCGACATAGGACTGGAGGCTTGGGTGGACGGTCACGTGACCCCTCGGCGGTCGGTACGCGGGCTGGGTGCTCGAGCCTCGGCTCTGGCAGTTAAGTTACGCTGCGCACGGGCACCCCGGCAGTGCTTTCGCGACTGATCGTAGGCCTGTTGGCAGCTCGATTCGAACGCTCGAACCGTGAGAGTGGTGGTAGTGTGCGCGCCTCGTTGCTCCAGATCGACGTGAATCCGGACGAGCCGGTCGAATCGCGCCGTGAGCGCGTGGCTTCACTGGTCCGTGCCCAGGCCGGTACGGACCTTGTCGTCCTCCCCGAGCTGTGGCCCATGGGCGCTTTCGCGTACGAGTCCTTCGCCGAGTACGCCGAGCGGCCCCCGGTCTTCGGAACGGACGCATCCGCAGCGGACAGCCCGACGGCCGCGGCGATGGCGGCCGCGGCGGCCGACGCGCGGGTGTGGCTGCACGCGGGCTCGGTCGTCGAGCGGGCACCCGACGGCACCCTCTACAACACCTCCCTCGTCTTCGGCCCCGACGGCGCGCTGCGCCGCGCCTACCGCAAGATCCACCGCTTCGGCTTCGACAAGGGCGAGGCCGTGATGATGGGCGCGGGCGACGAGATCGCGACCGTCGAACTCCCCGACACCGTCGCCGGTCTGGCCACCTGCTACGACCTCCGCTTTCCCGAGCTGTTCCGGCGGCTGACCGACGCGGGCGCCGAGCTCCTGGTCGTCCCGGCGGGCTGGCCCGCGCGCCGCCGCGAGCACTGGACGCTGCTGGCCCGCGCCCGCGCCGTGGAGAACCAGGCGTACGTGCTCGCCTGCTGCTCCGCGGGCACCCACGCCGGGGTCGAGCAGGCCGGGCACAGCTTGGTCGTCGACCCGTGGGGCGAGGTGCTCGCCGAGGCGGGCGAGGGCGAGGAGGTGCTGACCGTGGAGCTGGACCCGGGGCGGGTGGCCAAGACCCGTGAGCTGTTCCCGGCGCTGCGTGACCGGGTGCTGGGCATGCCCGATCCGCGGTAGCGGGGCGTCTCCCGCTGCGGGCCCTGTCCGACACATCCCGCCCGGCCCACGACGCTCCCCCGGACTCGTCCGGGTGGGGGAGCCGTGGGCCCCGCCTTGCGGCGGACGACGCTTTTTGCCGGACAGGCCCCAGCGGCCGGCGGGAGGCCGAGGAATAGCGGGGGCGGCCCTGTGGTTGGCTGGGACCATGGCTTCACGTGCACGCGTCCGCGCCCCGGAACTCATCGGGAAGGGCGGCTGGCTCAACACCGGCGGACACGACCTCACCCTCGCCGACCTGCGAGGACATGTGGTCATTCTCGATTTTTGGACGTTCTGCTGCGTCAACTGTCTGCATGTCCTCGACGAGCTGCGCGAGCTGGAGGAGAAGCACCGCGACACCGTCGTGATCATCGGTGTCCACTCGCCGAAGTTCGTCCACGAGGCCGACCACCGGGCCGTGGCCGACGCCGTCGAGCGGTACGAGGTGCACCACCCCGTCCTCGACGACCCCGAGCTGGCCACCTGGAAGCAGTACGCCGTCCGGGCCTGGCCCACCCTCGTCGTCATCGACCCCGAGGGCTATGTCGTCGCCCAGCACGCGGGTGAGGGCCACGCCCACGCCTTGGAGAAGCTCGTCGAGGAGCTGGAGACGGCTCACGAGGCCAAGGGCACGCTGCGGCGCGGCGACGGCCCCTATGTGGCGCCCGAGCCCGTCGCGACCGATCTGCGCTTCCCCGGCAAGGCGCTCGTCCTGCCCGGGGGCACCTTCCTCGTCTCGGACACCACCCGGCACGCGCTCGTGGAACTGGCCGAGGACGGCGAGACCGTACTGCGGCGGATCGGGACCGGGGAGCGCGGGTTCACCGACGGCGGCCCGGAGCGGGCGCGGTTCAGCGAGCCGCAGGGCCTGGCGCTGCTGCCCGACGGCAGGGTGGCCGTCGCGGACACCGTCAACCACGCCCTGCGCGCCGTCGACCCCGGCACCGGTGAGGTCACGACGCTCGCGGGCACCGGCCGCCAGTGGTGGCAGACCTCCCCCACCTCCGGCCCGGCCCGCGAGGTGGACCTCTCCTCGCCCTGGGACGTGGCCTGGTGGGCCGGCCGGCTGTGGATCGCCATGGCGGGCGTCCACCAGCTGTGGACGTACGACCCCGGGACCGGGACGGTCGGTGCCGCCGCCGGAACCACCAACGAGGGCCTGGTGGACGGACCCGCCGCGGAGGCGTGGTTCGCGCAGCCGTCCGGGCTCGCCGCGACCGAGGAGCTGCTGTGGATCGCCGACGCCGAGACGAGCGCGCTCCGCTGGGCCGAGCGTGACGGTGACGGCTTCGCGGTCCGTACGGCCGTCGGCACCGGGCTGTTCGACTTCGGGCACCGGGACGGCCCCGCGGAACAGGCGCTTTTCCAGCACCCCTTGGGCGTGACCGCACTGCCCGACGGCTCGGTCGCCGTCAGCGACACCTACAACCACGCCCTGCGGCGTTTCGACCCCGCGACGGGAGAGGTGAGCACGCTCGCCACCGATCTGCGGGAACCGTCCGGCGCGGTGCTCGTGGACGGCGACATCGCGGTCGTCGAGTCCGCCCGGCACCGGCTGACCCGGCTGCGCCTCCCCGAGGAGGCCGTACGAGTCGAGTCCGTCGCCCACCGCACCCGGCGTGCGGCGACCGAGGTCGCCCCGGGCAAACTGCGGCTGGATGTGGTCTTCCAGGCGCCCGGCGGCCAGAAGCTCGACGAGCGCTACGGGCCGTCGACCCGGCTGATCGTCAGCGCCTCACCACCGGAGCTGCTGGCGGACGGCGCCGGTACGGGCACGGACCTGAGCCGTGACCTCGTCCTGGCCGACGGGGTCACGGACGGTGTGCTGCATGTGTCCGCGATGGCCGCGTCCTGCGACGACACCGCGTCCGACGGTGGCGCCGTGAACGAGTACCCCGCCTGCCATGTGCACCAGCAGGACTGGGGCGTTCCCCTCCGGGTGAGCTCCGGGGGAGTGGACCGGCTGCCGCTTCTGCTCGCCGGTCTGGACGAAGGATGACCCCGGCCGGAGAGTGACGGGCCGGTCAGCCGCGCTCCGGCGGCTGACGGGCCGTCACTCGTCCCGGCTCGCAGGATGGTCAGCGCGTACCGTCTCCCGGACGCGCTCAGCTGTAGTAGCGGTTGTGGTCCTCGACCTCGACCACCGGAGCGCCCGGGGACGGGGGCTGGACCCGCCGCCGCTTCAGGATGCTCACATACGCCGCGAGGCCGATGAATCCGACCGCCATCATGATCAGACCGGCCAAGTCGAGGTTCACCCCGGCCATGTGCCAGTCGGTCGCGAAGGTGAGGATCGCGCCGATCGCGATCAGACCGATGCACCCGCCGATACCCATGGTGTCCGCCTTCATTGTTCGCTTGGCTTTTTCCGGACTGGACACTTTTCGCGTACCCGGGTCGGGAACGGCCATGCGGTGAGGGCAGGTTCAGCTCATTCGCACCGATTCGTCACCCTCGCCGGGTGAAGGCGTCGGCCGTGTCCCGCAGCAGTACGTGACGTCGGCGCTGTCGTCGAGGTGGCGGTCGGGGGCCCCACCGGCCGCAGCCGGGCGAGTACCCCACCGCCGTAACGACGCTCCCCCGGCCACCGCTGGGAGGTGACCCTGCATCCGGCCCCTGACCCTCGGCACGGGGGCCCAGGGCTGGTCCTCGTGGATTCGCCCGGAGTGCCTACCGCCCGGACCGTGCCTACCGCTCCGACGGGGCCGGGGGCGGGTCCGTGCCGCCCGGCTCCCCGTCCCGCGCGAAGAGCTGGACCAGCTCGCTGATCACGTAGCGGTCGGTGGCCTCCTCGTACACGAGATGCATCTCGGCGAGCCGGTCCAGACCGTCCCGGGTGCGGTCGGGGTCCGAACCGGCGAGCGCGGCCGCTGTGGAGGAGTCGACCCGGCGGTCCAGGCCCGTGGCGAGCGTGGAGAGCAGCCGCGCGTCGTCCGCCGAGAGCCGTGCCACGGACATCCGCAGCGCGGCGGCGATTCCGGTGTCCTCCGCGGACAGCAGCGCCAGCCTCCGCCGCTCGTCGCGGAGCGCCGCGGCCAGCCGGGCCAGCCGCCAGCGAGGGCGTGCCGTGAGTTGCGCGGCCGCCGCCCGCAGGGCCAGCGGCAGCCCGTCGCAGAGGCCGACCAGCTCCCGGGCGGCGGACGGCTCGTCCGCGACCCGCTCCGGGCCGAGCATGGCCCCGAGCAGCGCCACCCCTTCGTCGGCACCGAGCACCTGGACGGGCACGGGCCGGGCGCAGTCGGTCGCGACCAGCCCGTCGAGCCGGCTCCGGCTGGTCACCAGCGTGACGCAGTGCGGGCCTCCGGGCAGTAACGGCCGTACCTGGGCGGAACCGCGTGCGTTGTCGAGGACGACCTGGAGCCTGCGGCGGGCCACGATCGTCCGGTAGAGCGCGGAGGCGGCCTCCACCGACGGGGGGATGCGCGCGGCCGGCGTACCGAGGGCGAGCAGGAACTCGCGCAGGACGTCGGCGGGTCGGGCCTCGTCCCCCTCGCCGAAGCCGCCCAGATCGGCGAAGAGCTGTCCGTCGGGGTAGGCGTCGGCGTGCTGGTGCGCCCACTGCACGGCGCACGCGGTCTTGCCGACACCCGCCGGGCCGGTCACCACGGCGAGCGGGCTCTCCCCGCTCGCGGCAGCCGTGACACAGCCGGTCAGTTCGGCCAGTTGGGCCTCGCGGCCGAGGAAGCGCGCCGGAGGCCGCGGCAGGAGGCGAGGGGCGGTGTACCCGGCCTGCCCCGCCTCGTCCGCCGGGGGCGGGGTGTCAGGGTGCGGTGGAGTGTCCCGGTGCGGTGGTGCGTACGGGGCGGGGGCCGCGGCCAGGATCTCCTCGTACGCACGGGTGAGCCGTTCCCCGGGATCCACGCCCAGCTCCTCGCCGAGCAGCTGCCGGGTCCGGTGGAACCAGCTGATCGCGTCCGACTGGCGGCCCGCCCGGTACAGCGCCTGCATCAGCGCGGCGACCAGCCCTTCGCGCAGGGGGTTGGAGGCCGCCTCGGAGTACAGCACGCCGGCGGCCTTGTCGTGTTCGCCGAGCGTTCCGTGCGCGGTTGCCAGCGCCTCGAGGGCGGTCAGCCGCCGCTCCTCCAGAGCGTGCGAGGCGGCGGCGAAGTGGGGGCCGGCCACGGTGCCGGTGAGCGCCGGACCACGCCACAGGCTGAGCGCCTCACGCAGCAGATACACCGCGTCCTGCGGTGCCGCCACCGGCCGGGCGAGCGTCAGCAGTTCGCTGAAGCGATGGGCGTCGATCAGCTCTTCGGGCAGCCGCAGCAGATACGCGGAGCCGTGCGTGGCCAGCTCGATGCCATGGTCGTCCGCGCCCGCCTCCGCCAGCGTGGCCCTCAGCCGTGACACATGGCCCTGGACGACGGTACGGGCGTGGGCGGGTGGTTCGTCCTCCCAGAGGCAGGAGATCAACTGCTCGACGGAGACGGTGATGTTGGGCTGGAGCAACATCATCGCCAGTACGCTGCGCCGTTTGGCGGGCCCGAGGGCCAGCTCCTCGGAGCCGCTGGTGACGACGACCGGGCCGAGCAGCGAGAACTCCAACTCAATCCTCCAGGAAGGCGGTCAGCGCGTTCGCCAGCAGATACGGGTCCTCCGCGCCGCACAGCTCACGCGCCGAGTGCATGGACAGGATGGCCACACCGATGTCGACGGTGGTGATGCCGTGCCGGGCGGCGGTGATCGGGCCGATCGTCGTGCCGCAGGGCATGGAGTTGTGGGAGACGAACGACTGCCAGGGCACGCCCGCGCGTTCGCACGCGGCGGTGAAGACGGCCCGGCCGCTGCCGTCGGTGGCGTAGCGCTGGTTGACGTTGACCTTGAGGATCGGGCCGCGGCCCGGCATCGGGTGGTGGCCGGGCTCATGGCGCTCGGCGTAGTTGGGGTGGACGGCGTGCCCGGTGTCGGAGGACAGACAGACCGTGCCGGCGAAGGCGCGCGCCCGGTCCTCGTACGAGCCGCCGCGGGCGAAGACCGACCGCTCCAGGACGGTGCCGAGCAGCGGGCCGTCGGCGCCGGTGTCGGACTGGCTGCCGTTCTCCTCGTGGTCGAACGCGGCGAGGACAGGGATATGCGGCAGCTCCTGGCCGGAGGTGGCGACCGCGGCCAGTGCGGCCGTACCCGCGTGGACGGACAGCAGATTGTCCATGCGCGGCCCGGCGAGCAGCTCCCGGTCCCGGCCGAGGTAGGCGGGCGGCTCGACGCTGTGCACCATCAGGTCCCAGCCGGCGACCTCCTCGGCGGGGACGCCCGCCTCCTGTGCCACGAAGCGGATCAGATCGCCTTCGGCGGGGTCGCCGAGACCCCAGACCGGGGTCATATGGCGCTGCTTGTCGAGCTTGAGGCCCTCGCTGTTGACGGAGCGGTCGAGGTGCACGGCGAGCTGCGGTACGCGCAGCAGCGGCCGGTCGATCGCGACCAGCCGGTGGGCGCCGCCCCGGAGCGTGAGCCGTCCGGACAGCCCGAGGTCGCGGTCGAGCCAGGTGTTGAGGAGCGTGCCGCCGTAGATCTCGACGGCGATCTGCCGCCAGCCGTGCGAGCCGGTGTCCGGGATCGGTTTGACCCGGAGGTTGGGGGAGTCGGTGTGGGCGCCCACGATCCGGTAGGGGGTCTCCGGGCCCGCACCCTCCGGCACGTACCAGGCCACGATCGCCCCGCCGCGCAGCACGTACTTCCCGCCCGTGCCCCCGCTCCAGGCCGCGGTCTCCTCGACCTGCCGGAACCCGGCCTTCTCCAGCCGCGCCGCGGTGCTCGCGACCGCGTGGTACGGCGACGGGCTCTCGGCGAGAAAGGTGATCAGGTCGTCGGTGTGGCCGCGGTCGAAGCGGGGGTGGGCTCTCATGCGGACAGCATAGAGAGAGGCCGGTGGGCCGCCGCCGGGGCGACGGGCCGACGGGCCGAGGCTGCCCTCAGGGGCTGAGGTTGTGGTTCGGACGGACAGGTTGCCGGGGTTCGTAGCGGCGCTTGAGCGCGACCGGACGGTCGTCGTTCCGGCCACAGTCGGCGCGGACACGGCGGTTCGGCGTCGTGGTCCATGCAGTGCACAACAGCCGCCTCCGCGCAGTGGGGCCGCAGGGCGGCGGCGTAGTCGCGCACCCGGCCGGTGCCGGCCTCGCACCGGGACCTGGTCGGGAAGACCGGGCTGAGGGCGGTCGAGAAGCCGGCGTCCCGGTGGGCGAACGCGGTCTCCTCCGGACCATGCGGTGGCAGGCACCCGTCGACCGGGAACATCACCGTCGCGCTCTCCGGAGTCGGCATCGTGGGGGCGTGGGCCGGATGCACATCGATCGCCGGGTCCCGCAGGCCCTGGCTGAGGCAGCCCGTGGGGCCGGGGAGCAAAGGCGAGACCCCTGTCCGTCCGACCGGGCCGGGCAGGGGTCTCGGGTACTGCGACGGCGGATGCCGTGGGCGGATCAGAAGGCCGACTCGTCCAGCTCCATCAGGGAGTTGTCGACCGTCTCGGCGAGGCCGCGCTGCACGGAGACACCCGGCAGGATGGTGTGCGCGAAGAACTTCGCCGCCGCGATCTTGCCCTCGTAGAAGGACTTGTCCTTGGCGGAGGCCGACGCGAGCTTGTCGGCCGCGACCGCCGCGCCCCGCAGCAGCAGGTAGCCGACGACCACGTCGCCGGACGCCATCAGCAGGCGGGTGGTGTTGAGTCCGACCTTGTAGATGGACTTGACGTCCTTCTCGGTGGCCGCGAGGTCGGTCAGCATGGCGCCGACGATCGCCTCGAGGTCGACCGCGGCCTTGGCCAGCTCCTCGCGGGCCCCGGCCAGGTCCTCGCCGCCGGCGGCCTCGGCCAGGAACTTCTTGATCTCCTCGGAGAGGGCGGTCATCGCCTGGCCCTGGTCGCGGACGATCTTCCGGAAGAAGTAGTCCTGGCCCTGGATGGCGGTGGTGCCCTCGTAGAGGGTGTCGATCTTGGCGTCCCGGATGTACTGCTCGATCGGGTACTCCTGCAGGTAGCCGGAGCCGCCGAAGGTCTGCAGCGACTGGGCCAGCTGCTCGTAGGACTTCTCCGAGCCGTATCCCTTCACGATCGGCAGGAGCAGGTCGTTGAGGCGGCTCAGCGCGGAGGCGTCCTCGCCCGCGGCCTCCTTGACCAGGATGGAGTCCTGAATGGAGGCGGTGTAGAGGACCAGGGCCCGCATGCCCTCGGCGTAGGCCTTCTGCGTCATCAGAGCGCGGCGCACGTCCGGGTGGTGGGTGATGGTGACGCGCGGTGCGGTCTTGTCGGTGAAGGCGGCCAGGTCCGGGCCCTGCACACGCTCCTTGGCGTACTCCAGGGCGTTGAGGTAGCCGGTCGACAGGGTCGCGATGGCCTTCGTGCCGACCATCATCCGCGCGAACTCGATGATCATGAACATCTGGCGGATGCCGTCGTGCTTGTCGCCGATGAGCCAGCCCTTGGCCGGGTGGCGGTCGCCGAAGGTCATCTCGCAGGTGTTGGAGGCCTTGAGCCCCATCTTGTGCTCGACGTTGGTGGCGTAGACGCCGTTGCGCTCGCCCAGCTCACCGGTCTTGAAGTCGAACTCGTACTTCGGCACGAGGAAGAGCGAGAGGCCCTTGGTGCCGGGGCCGGCGCCCTCGGGGCGGGCGAGAACGTAGTGCAGGATGTTCTCGGACATGTCGTGCTCACCCGAGGTGATGAAGCGCTTCACGCCCTCGATGTGCCAGGAGCCGTCCTCCTGCTGGACCGCCTTGGTGCGGCCGGCGCCCACGTCCGAGCCGGCGTCCGGCTCGGTCAGCACCATGGTGGAGCCCCACTGCTTGTCCACCGCGATCTTCGCGATGTGCTTCTGCTCCTCGGTGCCCTCCTCGAAGAGCACACCCGCGAAGGCCGGGCCGGAGGAGTACATCCAGACGGCCGGGTTCGAGCCGAGGATGGTCTCCGCGAAGCTCCACAGCAGCGAGCGCGGCGTGGTGGTGCCGCCGAGCTCCTCGGGGATGCCCAGCCGCCACCACTCGGCGTCCATGTACGCCTGGTAGCTCTTCTTGAAGCTGTCGGGGACGGGTGCGGTGTTGGTCTCGGGATCGAAGACCGGCGGGTTGCGGTCCGCGTCGGCGTAGGAGTCGGCCAGCTCGTTCTCGGAGAGCCGGGCTATCTCGGACAGCACGCTCTTGGCGGTTTCGACGTCCATCTCCGCGAACGGGCCGGTGCCGTACACCGTGTCGCGGCCGAGCACCTCGAAGAGGTTGAACTCGATGTCGCGGAGATTCGACTTGTAGTGCCCCATGACGACGGCTCCGTAAGGCTCGGGGAGGCAGGTTCCTCGTACGCATAATCAAGCAGTGACGCCATGATGCTACCGGCCAGTAATAAGAATCAACCCCTCACCGGGCAACTGTGACTCGTTACGCTTTGCGGCATGTACGGCTACGACCAGAACGCGGGCGCCGGGCAGCAGTACGCCGCGCCGCCCCCGCCGCAGCAGCAGGCGCCCGGTGGGTACGGCGGTCAGCCGCTCTACCCCGAGCCGTCGCCGCCCTCGCTCGCCGACGCGGTGCGCGCCTTCACCACCGGATCGCTGTCGGCGGAGGACTTCCAGGGGATCTTCTCGACGTCGAAGGTCTACTGCCCGCGGGGTGAGGGGCCGGGCTTCCTGGCGCTGCACAACACGCAGCAGCCGGTGATCCCGATGTTCACCTCCCTCAAGGAACTGCGCGGGTACGCCGGCAAGGAGTCGAAGTACTTCGTGATCACGGGCGCGGAGGTGCTGGACCTGCTGCCGACGGGGTACGGCTTCGTGCTGGACATGGAGGGCGACCACCGCATGGTCTTCGACGCGAAGGCGGTGGAGCAGATGGTCGACTTCGCGATGCGCCGTATGTACGGGTAGCGACGGATAGCGAGGAGAACATCCGCGGATGTACGGCTGGCCGTACGAGATCCGTGGATTTACGGTCATGGAGGGCCCGTCGCACCGCGCGGCGGGTCCTTGCGCATGCCGGGGGAATGTTCGACGCCCTGCTGAATGTTCACCATTCAACTAGTGGTGCAAGAGCCGAGGAGGCCGTCATGCCCGCCATCACCGTCGAGAACCCGCTGGCCCTGCCCCGCGTCAGCGCCCCCGCCGAGGCCGGGCCGCGCCCGGTGCTCGCCGTCTCCACCGCACCGAGCGGCTTCGAGGGTGAGGGCTTCCCCGTGCGCCGGGCCTTCGCGGGCATCGACTACCAGCACCTCGACCCGTTCATCATGATGGATCAGATGGGCGAGGTGGAGTACGCGCCGGGCGAGCCCAAGGGCACCCCCTGGCACCCGCACCGTGGTTTCGAGACCGTCACGTATCTCATCGACGGAACGTTTGTGCACCAGGACTCGCACGGCGGCGGCGGAGTCATCAACGGCGGTGACACCCAGTGGATGACCGCCGGTTCCGGACTGCTGCACATCGAGGCGCCCCCGGAGTCGCTCGTCGTGAGCGGCGGTCTCTTCCACGGCCTCCAGCTGTGGGTGAACCTGCCGCGCAAGGACAAGATGATGCCGCCGAAGTACCAGGACATCGGCGGCGGCCAGGTGAAGTTGCTGGCGTCCGCCGACGGGGGAGCGCTGCTGCGGCTGATCGCCGGCGACATCGGCGGTCAGATGGGGCCGGGCGCCACGCACACGCCGATCACCATGATCCACGCGTCCGTCAGCCCCGGCGCGGAGCTGACGCTCCCCTGGCGGCCGGATTTCAACGCCCTGGTGTACGGGCTGGCCGGGCGCGGCACCGCGGGCGCGGAGGGGCGGCCCTTCCGGATGGGACAGACCGTGGTCTTCGGGCACGGAGAGTCGCTGACGGTCCGGGCGGACGCGGCGCAGGAGTCCCGGAGCCCGAACCTCGAAGTGGTGCTGCTGGGCGGGGCGCCGATCCGCGAGCCGATGATGCAGTACGGGCCGTTCGTGATGAACACGCACACGGAGCTGGCCCAGGCATTCGAGGATTTCCAGGCGGGCCGGCTGGGCACGATCCCGGCCGTGCACGGGATGTCTGAGGGTGGACTGTAGGGCTCGCTGGGACCACATGCGGACGAGTCCGGTCTGGACATGGACGGGGCTCGTCCGCGCTTGCTGCCTGGTTCAGTTCGTCTTAATTGCGTCGGCCGTGGGATGGGTCGGAACACCCCTAGGTGTATTGCCCACGAGCGTTGACATTGGGTGGGCTTGATCAATAGCGAAGACCTCCGGTGTGGTGGAGGTCTCGAATCTTCAGCACAATCTGCTCTCGACCGCGCCCGACGCCGGGGGTACGCAGGGCCTGCCGCCGGTCGCGCCGATCCGCTTCGGCCTGGACGACGGGCTGCGGTCGAAGGTGCGCTCCCCCGGGGCGGACTTCGCGGCGTACGGGGACGCGACCGCGACGCAGACGGTGTCCTTCGACGACTTCGGCTCGAGTGCGGCGAAGGCGCTCGGGGGTCTCCCCGGACGCCTTCGTGCAGCTCGCGTACCAGCGGGCCAAGGGGCACCTGGGGGCCACGTACGAGTCCATCGCCACGCGGCAGTTCCGGCACGGGCGGACGGAGGCGATGCGCGTCGTCACGCCGGAGATGCGGGACTTCGTCGCGGGGATGACCGACCCGGACGCTTCTACGTAGCACCGGCGGGATGCGCTGCGGGCCGCTGCCGCGGCGGATGTGCGGCGGGCGAAGGAGCACCAGGCCGGGCTTCCGCCTGAGCAGCACCTGTGGGAGCTGGAGCTGATCCGCGGCACCGGGGGGCGGAGCTCGGCGTGGCGGGACAGCCGGCGCTGTACCGCTCGCCCGGCTGGACGATCATGCACGACGACTACCTCAGCATCAGCTCGGCTCCGTCCGTGAACATCCAGTACTTCGGCTCGACCAGCAGCCGCTGCATCGGCGTCGCGTACGTGCTCCTGCCGGACCGCTTCCACGTGTACCTGTCCACCCCGCTCGCGGTGGCAGACGGCATGCACGCCTTCGCGGCCAGGCTCCGGGAGGCTGTGCACGAGCTCCGCGAACTCCTTGCGGAGGGCTGGCGCACCACAGCTACCCGAGGCAGCCCCGGTTCCAGGGAGCTGAAACCATCGTGAAACCGCGCTGAATGCGCCCTGCCGCAACCTCTGCGGCATGACGACAACGACATCGCACTCTCCCGCCATCGCGGCCAAGGGGCTGCGCAAGGTCTACGGGGACAAGACGGTCCTCGACGGCATCGACCTGGCGGTGCCGGCCGGCACCGTCTTCTCCCTGCTCGGCCCGAACGGCGCCGGCAAGACCACCGCCGTCAAGATCCTCTCCACCCTCATCACCGCCGACGCCGGCGACCTGCACGTCGGCGGCCACGACCTGGCCGCCGACCCGCAGGCCGTGCGGGCCGCGATCGGCGTCACCGGGCAGTTCTCCGCCGTCGACGGCCTGATCACCGGCGAGGAGAACATGCTCCTCATGGCGGACCTGCACCACCTCTCCCGCCGCGAGGGCCGCCGTACCGCCGCCGAACTCCTTGAGCGCTTCGACCTGGTGGACGCCGTGAAGAAGCCCGTCTCCACCTACTCCGGCGGCATGAAGCGCCGCCTCGACATCGCCATGACGCTGGTCGGCAACCCGCGGATCATCTTCCTCGACGAGCCGACCACCGGCCTCGACCCGCGCAGCCGCCACAGCATGTGGGGGATCATCCGCGAGCTGGTCTCCGGCGGCGTCACCGTCTTCCTCACCACCCAGTACCTGGAGGAGGCCGACGAGCTCGCCGACCGCATCGCGGTGCTGAGCGACGGCAAGGTCGCCGCCGAAGGGAGTGCCGACGAGCTGAAGCGGCTCATCCCGGGCGGGCACGTGCGGCTGCGGTTCGCCGACCCGGTCGCGTACCAGTCCGCCGCCGTCGCCCTGCGCGAGGTCACCAGGGACGACGAGGCGCTGTCGCTGCAGATTCCCAGCGACGGCAGCCAGCGCGAGCTGCGCTCCATCCTCGACTGGGCGGACTCGGCCGGCATCGAGGCGGACGAGCTGACCGTGCACACCCCCGACCTCGACGACGTGTTCTTCGCCCTGACCGGCGGAACCAGCGTCCCCAACCAGCCCAAGGAGACCGTCCGATGAGCGCCCTCTCCCTCGCCGTCCGCGACTCGAACACGATGCTGCGCCGCAACCTGCTGCACGCGCGGCGCTACCCGTCCCTCACCCTGAACCTGCTGCTCACGCCGATCATGCTGCTGCTGCTCTTCGTCTACATCTTCGGCGACGTGATGAGCGCGGGCATCGGTGGCGGCGGCGCGGACCGCTCCGACTACATCGCCTATATCGTCCCGGGCCTCCTGATGATGACCATTGGCAGCACCGTGATCGGGGCCGCGGTGTCCGTCTCCATGGACATGACCGAAGGCCTCATCGCCCGCTTCCGTACGATGGCGGTCTACCGCGGGTCGGTGCTCATCGGGCACGTCGCCGGCAGCGTGCTGCAGGTGCTCGCCAGCCTGGTCCTCGTCGGTGCCGTCGCCGTGGCCATCGGCTTCAGGTCCACGGACGCCACGGCCCTGGAGTGGCTGGCGGCGTTCGGGCTGCTCGCGCTGTTCGCCCTGGCGCTCACCTGGATCGCGGTCGGGATGGGCATGGCCAGCCCGAACCCCGAGGCGGCTAGCAACATGGCAATGCCGCTGATCCTCCTCCCGCTCATCTCGAGCGCCTTCATCCCGGCCGACACGATGCCGGGCTGGTTCCAGCCGATCGCCGAGTACCAGCCGTTCACGCCGGCCATCGAGACCCTGCGCGGCCTGCTGCTCGGCACCGAGATCGGCAGCAACGGGTGGATCGCGATCGTCTGGTGCGTCGGCCTGACCGCGCTCGGCTACCGCTGGTCGACGGCGTTGTTCAACCGCGGCCCGAAGTGAGCGCGCGGGCTGCCTCCCGCAGCTCGTCCCGCTCCAGGGCGGCGTACGCCGACACCGCGTCGGCGTACGCCGCCCTGTCGGCGTCCCTCGCCGCTTGCCGGGCGCGGTCCGCCGACATCGTCGGCTGGAACTCGCGCAGCCCCCGCAGCCGTTCGGCCAGCGCGATCATCCGTACGGCACCGGTGTCGCCGGACGCGAGCCCCGCCATGCCAAGGGCGTGCAGCACCGTCCCGAACACGGGGAGCTGCATGGGCGAGCCGGACGGAGCGGAGAGCAGGGTCCGCAGCCGCTGCCGCAGCCGGTCGACCGGCTCCGCGACCAGCTCGAGACGGCCGGCGTGCGCGTGCGCCGTCACCGCCGCCGACTGGATCTGAAGCGCCCACGGGTCGAGCCAGGGATCGCTGCTGTGCATGGCGTCGGCCTCGGGCAGCCGCTCCACGGCGCTACGCCACAGGCCGAGCCCGACCTCCGTCAGTCCGCGGGTGAGCGCGATCTCGGCGCGCGCGCCCAGGTCGGGGCTGTAGAAGACATCCGTCTGCGGGGTGTTGTCGGCCTCCGCCTGCCGCTGCCAGTACTCGGCCTCGTCGGGGTCGCCGCGCTGCAGGCAGGCGAGGACGAGGCTCCAGCGGATGAAGATGTAGTCGTCCTGGTTGCCGAGTCGTGGCAGCGCGTCGAGCGCCGCCTTGAGGTGCCCGTACGCGGCCTCGCCCTGCCCCGTCCGCAAGCACAGTTCGCTCAGCCGGGAATGCCCCATGAGCTGCACGGTCGGATTGTCGACCGGAGCCAGTGTGGCGATCGTCCGGCGAGCCGAGGCGAGCGCGCGGTCGATGTCGTGCTCGTACTCCCAGACGTAGGTGGCGACGCACTCGGCGATGCCGGCGACCAGCGGCTGCTCGCTGTCGCTGTCCCGGTCGCAGAGGTTGTGTAGCACTTCGTAGTCGGGAGGCCGCATCTCGGGGACCGCGCTCAGCACCACCGCGTGGGCGCGCAGCAGCGTGTCCGGCGGGGCCGGGGGCAGCCGCCGGAGGGTGACGAGCTGGCGTACGGCGTGCGGGCCGTAGCCCATGATCAGGCTCGCCGTGCACAAAACCGCAGCGGCGCGGGCGACTTCGACGTATTCGGGCTCGGGGTAGTAGTGCGACAGCGGCGGACCGGTGTCTGCGGCGAGGGCGGCGAGGCGGGGAAAGTTGGCGTCGGTGGACCACAAAGAGGCGAGGACGGCGGTGAGGGCGGCGATGGTGGGGCCGTCCGTACGGGCCAGGGCGTGCCGTAGGGCCAGCACGAGGTTGTCCTGCTCGGCCTTGATCCGCTCCCTGGCGGCCAGCGGCTCCGAGCCGAAGAGCACGTCGTGGTACGCGACCCCGAAGTCCCGCGCCCAGGCGAGGAACCGGCCGATGGCCTCCTCGTCCTCGCCCGCCTCCGCGCGCCGGGCCGCGCTGAACTCCCGTACGGTCTCCAGCATCCGGAACCGCACGCCGGCCGGGGTGTCGGCGACGGTGAGCAGCGACTGGTCGCCCAACTGCTCCAGCAGGAACAGCGCATCCTCGCCCAGCACCTGCTCCGCCGCTTCGCCCAAGAAGCCGCCGGGGAAGACGGACAGAGTGCGCAGCGCCGCCCGGGCGTCCTCCGCGAGCAGGTTCCAGCTCCACTCCACGACCGCGTGCAGCGTGCGGTGGCGCTCCGGCACGTCCCGGGCCCCGCCGCGCAGCAGCGCGAACCGGTCGCCGAGGCGGCGGGCGATCTCCGGCACCGACAGCACCCGCACCCGCGCCGCGGCCAACTCCACGGCGAGCGGCAGCCCGTCGAGGTGGCGGCACAGCTCGGCCACCACGTCCGGCGGCAGCTCCACGCCGGGCCGGGCGGCTCGGGCCCGCTGCGTGAACAGCTCGACCGAGGTGTCGAGACCGAGCTCCGGCAGCGCGTACACCGCCTCCGATGTGAGGCCCAGCGGGGCCCGACTGGTGGCGAGCACCCGCAGGTCCTTCGAGGACGAGACCAAGGCCTGTACGAGGCCGGCGGCGCCCTGGATGACCTGCTCGCAGTTGTCCAGCGCCAGCAGAGCGGGCCCGGAGCCGAGCACGCCGAGGATGCCGGACACCGGGTCGGCCGAGGCATGGCCGCTCATGGCGCCGTGCCGCCCCTCGCCTGCGCCGAGCGCGGAGGCCACCTCCGCGGCCACGCCCTCGTCCGCGGTGACGCCGGCGAGCGGCACGAAATGCACCACGCGCTGCTCGGCCCGGCGGCTGACGGCGTGCGCGAGCCGGGTCTTGCCGAGGCCGCCGGGGCCGACCACGGTGACAGCGCGAGAGACGCGCAGCAGCCGCTCCACCGCCGCGATGTCCTCGTCCCGTCCCAGCAGCGGGTTCGGCTCGTGCGGCACGCCGTGCCTGGTCACGGGCGCCTCGCCGCGCAGCAGCTCCTGCTGTACGGCCTTGAGCCCGGCGCCCGGATCCGTGCCGAACGCCTCGCGCAGCTCACGGCGGTACGCCTCGTACCGCGTCAGCGCGGCGGACGGGCCCGCCGTCGCCGCCTCGCCGCGCAGCAGCTCGGCGAGCACTTCCTCGTCGCGCGGATGCGCCGAGGCGGCCACGGCCAGCGGCCCGGCCGCCTCCGCATGCCGCCCCAGCCGGGCGAGCGCGAGCGCCTGCGCGCGTACGAGCGTGCCGCGGACGGGGGCGCGCTCGGCGCGTAACGCGGCTACGGGGTCGTCGGTGTCGCCGGCCCTGTCAGGGGTGCCTTCCCACAGCGCGAGCCCGGCCTCGGCCGCGGCCAGCGATCCCGCGTGGTCCCCGGCCCTGGCCCGGTCCGCGCTCGCGGCGGCGTGCAGGAGCAGGGCGGAGCTGTCGACCTGATCCTCGGCGAGGGTGAGCCGGTATCCGGTCGGCGTGCTGGCGAGGACGTCGGCGCCCAGCTGCGCCCGCGCCCTGGACACGAGGACCTGCACCGCCTTTCCCGGCCGCTCCGGCAACTCGTCCGGCCACAGCCCTTCCACAAGCCGCTCGATGCTGCAGCCCGTGCGCAAGTCGCCCGCGAGCAGCGCGAGCAGGCCGCGGAGCCGGGGCGCGGTGACCTCCTGTCCGCGATAGGCGACACGCGGCAGCAGGGTCAGGTCGGTGGTCACCCGGGCAGATTAGCCAAGGCGCCGGCCGCCCGAACTCCCACTGCGGGCCGAACTCCCGCTGCGCGGGCGGCCCTCACTCGACCGCGACGCGAGCGTGTCCCCCGAGAGCCGGTTCCCCGCCGATCACCATGATCCACGCGTCCGTCAGCCCCGGCGCGGAGCTGACGCTCCCCTGGCGGCCGGATTTCAACGCCCTGGTGTACGGGCTGGCCGGGCGCGGCACCGCGGGCGCGGAGGGGCGGCCCTTCCGGATGGGACAGACCGTGGTCTTCGGGCACGGAGAGTCGCTGACGGTCCGGGCGGACGCGGCGCAGGAGTCCCGGAGCCCGAACCTCGAAGTGGTGCTGCTGGGCGGGGCGCCGATCCGCGAGCCGATGATGCAGTACGGGCCGTTCGTGATGAACACGCACACGGAGCTGGCCCAGGCATTCGAGGATTTCCAGGCGGGCCGGCTGGGCACGATCCCGGTGCGTGGCTGACTCCCTCGCACCCCTCATACGCGGCGGCGGGCCCACCCGGGTCCGCCGCCGCGGGCGTGGGGGCGTCCGTGGCGAGGCCGCGGCGGTCCGTTTTGACGGTCGTCTCCGAGGCCACAGTGTTCCGTGTGACGGTCGTCTCCGAGTCCGTCACCCGGGCGCCGCACCGGGCAGGTGGTCCCGGCGCGCCCGTGGTGGGGTGGGAGGGTGCCGACCGACCCGCCCCTGCTGCCGCATGCGGCGCGCAAGACCGCGGCCTGGTGTGTTGTGGCGCTGCTGGTCGCCGCGGTCGGTGGCGTCCTCATCTGGCTCTGTGTCGCTCTCAAGGACGCCCTCACGCCCGTACTGCTCGCGCTGCTCGGGACCGCGCTGCTGGGGCCGCTGCACCGCAGGCTGGTCAGGATGGGGGTGCAGCGCTCGCTGGCCGCCGGGCTCACCTGCGCCGCGCTGGTCGCCGTCGTCGGGGGCGCGGGATACATCGTGGTCAGCGCGCTGATCGACTCGGGCGACCAGATCGTGGCCTCCGTGCGGACCGTCGCCCGGCAGCTCGCCGCCCGGGTCGACCTCGCGGGCGACTCGCTCGACGACCTGGCGTCCAGGGCCAGGGAGGTGGTCGCCAAGTTCGGTGGTACCGCCGCCTCCGGGCTGCTCTCCGGGCTCAGCGTGTTGGGGCAGCTGCTGGCCGCCGGTGTGCTCGCCCTGCTGCTGACCTTCTTCTTCCTGCGCGACGCCGAGCGGGCCCGGCGGACCCTGCACACGATCGCCCCGCGCGGCACCGGCCCGCGTCTCGAGGCCGTCGCCCGGATCGCCTTCGAGGCGGTCGAGGGCTTCATGCGGGGCACCACGCTCATTGCGCTCATCGACGCCGTCTGCATCACCGCCGGGCTGCTGATCCTGCGAGTGCCGGGCGCGGTCGGGCTCGGCGCGCTCGTCTTCGTCGGCGCCTACATCCCCTACCTCGGCGCCCTGATCTCGGGCACCGTCTCGATCCTCGTCGCGCTCGCCGACCGCGGCTTCGTCATCGCGCTGTGGGCGCTGGGCGTGGTGGTGGCCGTGCAGGTGCTGGAAGGACATGTGCTGCAGCCGCTGATCCAGAGCCGTACGGTCCAGATGCACCCGGCGATGGTGATGATCGCGATCACCGCGGGCGCCGGTCTCGCGGGGATTCTCGGGATGCTCCTGGCCGTGCCGATCGCCGCGGCCGCCTTCGGGGTGATCGGAGCGCTCCGCGAGGACTACGCGGCCGGTTCGGACTCCTCCCCCGGCTCCTCCCCCGAACCGGGCGAGCCCTCGTAGAGCTCGAACCAGATGCACTTGCCCTCGCCGCGCGGGTCCACGCCCCAGGAGTCGGCGAGGATCTCCAGCAGCAGCAGACCGCGCCCGGAGGAGGCCATCTCGCCCGGCCGGCGGCGGTGCGGCAGCTCGTCGCTGGCGTCCGAGACATCCACCCGCAGCCGCCGGGCGGACCGCTCGCCCGCGGCCTCCGCGACCATGAGCGCGTCACCGTCGGTGTGCACCAGAACGTTGGTGATGATCTCGGAGACCATCAGGACGGCGGAGTCCACCTGCTCCGGGTCGGCCCAGTCGTGCAGCAGCTCCCGCAGCTCGTGCCGTATCCCCGCCACCCGCTCGGGCTCGGCCTGTGCGATGGACAGGACCGTACGGCGGAGCGGCCGCGGTGTCGTGCCCTCGGCAGGGAGGCAGCCGCCGCCCTGGGCGTTCCGGCACAGCAGCAGCACCGCGATGTCGTCCTCGCGGCGGTCCGCGAGCGGCCCTGTGGTGTGGTGGGAGGACGGCCCGTGCACCGCCTGGACGAGACCGTCGGCCAGGGACTCCAGATCCTCGCCCGCGTACTGCTCGATGATCCCGCGCAGCCGCCGCCAGCCGCTCTCGAGATCGTGGCCGCCGGTCTCGATGAGTCCGTCGGTGCAGACCATCATCAGCTCGCCGGGCTCCAGCGTCAGCCGGGTGGTCGGGTAGTCGGTGTCCGCGTCGATACCCAGCGGCAGCCCGCCCGCGGTCGGCCGGACCAGCATCGTGCCGTCGCTCATCCGGGTGGCGATGTCGGGATGGCCCGCCCGTGCGACGTCGAGGGTTCCGGTCTCGGGGTCGACCTCGATGTAGAGGCAGGTCGCGAAGCGCGGGTCGGGGCCGTCGGCGCCGTCGGGCCACTGGTCGACCAGCCCGGAGAAGAAGCGCGAGGCGCGGGAGAGCACCGCGTCCGGGCGGTGGCCCTCGGCGGCGTATGCGCGCAGGGCGATCCGCAGCTGGCCCATCAGCCCGGCCGCCCGTACGTCGTGCCCCTGGACGTCCCCGATGACCAGGGCTATGCGGCCGGACGGCAGCGGGATCATGTCGTACCAGTCGCCGCCGACCTGGAGCCCGCCGCCGGTGGGGACGTAGCGCGCGGCCACCGTCATCCCGGGGATGTCGGGCTGGACCGTCGGGCGCATGCTGCGCTGCAGACCGGTGGCCAGCTCCCGCTCGGACTCATGGGCGCTGGCGCGGGACAGTGCCTGCGCGAGCATCCGGGCGACCGTGGTGAGGATGGAGCGCTCGTCGGGCGTGAACGTCACGGGATAGCGGAAGGTCGCCATCCAGGCGCCGATGGTGCGGCCCGCGACGATCAGGGGGAGAAAGGCCCAGGACTGGTGGTCGTGGGGAGCGGCGAGCGGCCAGGTGGCGGGGGAGCGGCGGCGGTAGTCATCGGGGGGGGGGAGATAGACGGCGCGGCCGGTGCGCACCACCTCGGCGGCCGGGAAATCGGTGTCCAGACCTATGTGGACGAAGGGGTTCCTCTCTCCCTCGCCAGGCCCGTGGTGGCCGATGACCGTCAGCCGGTCGCCCTCCACCCCGAAGACCGCCAGCCCGTCCGGGGAGAACCCGGGCATGGAGAGGGTCGCCGCCACCCGCAGCACCTCGACGGTGGAGTGCGCCTCGGCGAGGGCCCGCCCCGCGTCCAGCAGAAAGGCCTCACGGGAGCGCCGCCAGTCGCCGGTGACCCGGGGGTGCGTCGCGGCGGCGGCGCCGGGCTGGGGTTCGGCGACCTCCTGGATGGTGCCGACCAGCTCGTTCTCCATGTCGCCGACCTGGGGGCGGGAGCGGCTGCGGACGACCCGCAGCACCTTGCCGTCGTCGCCGATGATGCGCAGCCGGACCTCGGCGAGGGTTCCCTCGGCGGCTGCCAGATTGACCACGCTGTTGATCTCCACCCAGTCCACGGGGTGGAAACGGGAGCGCACAGCCGATTCGGAGAGGGTGGCGGGGACCGCGGGCAGGCCCAGCAGCCGGGCCGCCTCGGCGTCCAGGGTCACCTTCTCCGAGGCACTGTCCCAGCGCCAGAGGCCGGTCGCGGTGGCCGCCAGGACGTCCTCGGTGCGCATTGCACTACTTTATGAGTCTTTCCTTGGCTTTGACGACCGGCCGCGAGCAGGAGGTGTGCCGGTACCCTGGCATTCGGCCTTCGATGGCCGAGACCCCAGGCCCCCAGGGGCTCACCCACCCCGACCAGACGACTTGGATGAGCGATGCATCGGTACCGGTCCCACACCTGCGGCGAGCTCCGTGCCGCCGACGTCGACGCCGACGTACGGCTGAGCGGCTGGCTGCACAACCGGCGGAACCTGGGCGGCATCCTCTTCATCGATCTCCGTGACCACTACGGCCTGGTCCAGCTGGTCGTCCGGCCCGAGACCGAGGCGTACGAGGCGCTCAGCGGCATCACCAAGGAGACCGTGGTCCGGGTCGACGGCACGGTTCTGGCCCGCGGCGCGGAGAACGTCAACCCCGAGTTGCCCACCGGTGAGATCGAGGTCGAGGTCACCGATGTCGAGGTGCTCGGCGCGGCGGACGCCCTGCCGTTCACCGTCTTCCCGGAGGACGGCGTCAACGAGGAGCGGCGCCTGGAGTACCGCTTCCTCGACCTGCGCCGCGAGCGTATGCACCGCAACATCATGCTGCGGTCGGCCGTCATCTCGACCATCCGCGAGGAGATGACCGCGCTCGGCTTCAACGAGCTGGCGACCCCGATCCTCTCGGCGACCTCCCCGGAGGGCGCCCGCGACTTCCTGGTCCCCTCGCGGCTCCACTCGGGCAAGTTCTACGCGCTGCCGCAGGCCCCGCAGCAGTTCAAGCAGCTGCTGATGATCGCCGGGTTCGACCGGTACTTCCAGATCGCTCCCTGCTTCCGTGACGAGGACGCCCGCGCCGACCGCTCGCCGGGCGAGTTCTACCAGCTCGACGTGGAGATGAGCTTCGTCGAGCAGGAGGATGTCTTCCAGGTCATCGAGAAGGTGATGACCGACCTCTTCACCAAGTTCGGCAAGGGCCGCGAGGTCACCTCCCCCTTCCCGCGGATCCCCTTCCGCGAGGCGCTTCTGAAGTACGGCACCGACAAGCCGGACCTGCGTGCCCAGCTCGAGCTCGTCGATGTGTCCCCTGTCTTCGCCGACAGCGGCTTCAAGGCGTTCGCCGGGAAGCATGTACGCGCCCTGCCCGTGCCGGACACCGCCGGGCAGTCGCGGAAGTTCTTCGACCAGATGGGCGAGTTCGCCGTCGAGAAGGGCGCGCAGGGCCTGGCCTGGGTCCGGATCGGCGAGGACGGCGGGCTCACCGGCCCGATCGCCAAGTTCCTCAGCGAGGCCGATGTCGAGAAGCTGGTCGCCGAGGTGGACGGCAAGCCCGGCACGGCGATCTTCTTCGGTGCGGGCGAGTTCGACGAGGTCTCCAAGATCATGTCGGAGGTCCGGGTCGAGGCCGCCCGTCGCACCGGCCGCTTCGAGGACAACGTCTTCCGCTTCTGCTGGATCGTCGACTTCCCGATGTTCGAGAAGAACGAGGACACGGGGGAGATCGAGTTCTCCCACAACCCCTTCTCCATGCCGCAGGGGGGCCTGGAAGCGCTGCGGACCAAGGACCCGCTCGACGTCCTGGCCTGGCAGTACGACATCGTCTGCAACGGTGTCGAGCTGTCCTCGGGCGCGATCCGGAACCACGAGCCGGAGGTCATGTACCAGGCCTTCGAGATCGCCGGGTACACCAAGGAGGAGGTCGAGCGCGAGTTCGGCGGCATGCTGCGCGCGTTCCACTTCGGCGCCCCGCCGCACGGCGGCATCGCGCCGGGCGTCGACCGGATCGTGATGCTGCTGGCCGATGAGCCGAACATCCGCGAGACCATCGCCTTCCCGCTCAACGGGAACGCGCAGGACCTGCTGATGGGCGCCCCGAGCGAGGTCGACGAGGCCCGGCTGAAGGAGCTGCACCTCAGCATCTACAAGGGCCCGGCGAAGCCGACGCCGTACAAGCCGACGAAGTAGCAGCCGTACCCATCGCCGACGGCCCAGGGAACCGCGGGTTCCTGGGCCGTCGGCGTTGTCGTTCCACCGGGCGCAGTCCCCGAACGACCGCCCGACGGAGACGGCTGCCCGGCGGGCCGAGGTGGCGGGCGAGTCCTGGGCGGGGGCGCATTGGTGCGTTCGCCCGGGGCCGCTCCCCACAGGCCGCTACGGTGCGGAGCGAGGTGATTACTCAACCGGACGGAAGGGCAGTTCCCATGGCACGCAGGTTGCGGATGCTCGGCACCAACAGCGGCAACAACGGCTGTCCCACGCTGTATGAGGCGGAGGAGACAGGTGACTACCTGGTCCAGGGCACCGCCGTCACGGATCCTGTCGAGATCGCCCAGCTGCGGAATCTGAAGGAGAGCGAGGGCGCGGTCACCGTGCCCCGCGAGTTGCTTGCCAACTTCGGTCCGAAGGAGCCTGTCCACGTGCCGCAGTTCGTCACCTTCGATGAATTCGACGACATGTTCGAGACTTTTGAGCACACCGCCTGGCGCCTCGAGAGCCGACGTCGCTACGCCTCGGACGAGACCACCGACACATATGCCCAGTTCGCTAGGGGGGAGACGGTTGACTGGGACCTTGACGACCCGTGGTGCGCCTCACGCCGCGCCCAGGTTGCGCTCGGCAAGCGATTCGAACGGGCACGGATCGTCGATGTACCCGCCACGCCGGGGCAGCTGTACCTCCTCGACAACGCTGGCCGAAATGCGGTGGTCGGCGAGGACATTCGCATTCTGCGCCGCAGTGACGCCGACCGACTGCGGCTGCCGGGCGAGGACTTCTGGCTCTTCGACGCGCGGGTTGTCGCTCTTCTGCACTTCGACGACACAGACGCGATGACCGGTGTCGAGCTCGTCACCAACCCCGTCGAGGTACTGCGCTACTGCCAGTTCCGAGATGCGGCCTGGCACCACGCCGTCCCTTACGCCGAGTTCGAGGCGGTACCGTCCGAGGGGTGAGCACCGACTTCCAGCAGGCCCGGATATCCCTCGGCGCGCGGCTGCGTGAGCTGCGCACCGGGGCCGGGCTCACTGGCCGGGACTTCGCCACGCGCCTGGGCTGGCCACAGTCGAAGGTCTCCAAGTTGGAGACCGGCCGCCAGACCGCCACACTGGACGACCTCCGTGCTTGGGCCGAAGGCGCTGGATGCCCCGAGGCCGCTGTCGAGTTGCAGGCCCGCCTCCAGGGCCTCGAATCCCGCTCCCGCTCCTGGCGCCGCCAGCTCGCCGCCGGCCACCGTCCTGTCCAGGACGCCCTCGCCGTCGAGTTCGAGCGCTCCACGACCCTGCGTGCCTGGGAAGGCGCCATGGTTGTGGGCATGCTCCAGACCGCCGACTACGCCCGGCACGTCTTCGCCCGGTACGCCGACCTCCACCAGTCCGTACGGGACGTCGAGGACGCCGTCCGGGCGCGCATCCGCCGACAGGACGCCCTGTACGGGCCAGGCCGCACGTTCCACATCGTCATGTGGGAGGCGGCGCTGCACACCGCGGTCTGCCCGCCCGCTGTCCTCGTCGGACAGCTCGACCGCCTCTCCGGGGCGATCGGGCTGGACACCGTGGAGCTCGGCATCGTCCCGTTCGGCGCCCCGGTGAAGATTCCCCCGGCGAACGGGTTCTGGATCTACGACGAGCGCTTGGTGATCGCCGAGGACTGGCATGCCGAGCTGTGGCTGAACGACGCCGAGAGCGTCGCCTTGTACCGCAAGGTCTGGGAACTGCTCGCCGACTCGGCTGTGTACGGCGCGAGGGCGCACAGGCTGATCTCCCGTGCGAGGGCCCAGCTCGACCTCGCGTGAGCAGATCCGGGAATCGTCACCGGCGGCTGGAGAATATTCGCGAATCATGCAGGACCGTGGTTCGCGATCGTCCCTAATGTCCCGGTCATGGGCACACAGACAGGAATCCAGGGGCCGCTCGATGCCGTTCCTGGGAAGCAGGGCGAGCAGATCTGCACCGAGTGCGAACGGCTCGAAGCCGCCCGCAGGCGCGCCGAAGCCGAGCGGGACTACAGCCGGGTCACCGATTGCAACGTCCTCATCGCTCGCCACCGCATCGTCCATTCGACGCGGGCATGACCGGCAGCCCGGCCCGACGGTCCCAGGCCGAAGGCGAGCGAGGCCCAGCGCGGCCACAGACCACTGCCAGGGCCGTGCGCTATCTGCCTCCGGGCAAGGCCGTGCCGCCGTGCTCCTTCCCGTGCTCCCTATGCCAAGCGCGGGGACGGCAGGCGTGAGCAGGGGACCGCATGGCATGCGCTGCCGCCATCCCTGCTGAGGTGCGACCGGCGGCCGCTTCCTGTCGCTGAACCTGGTCGCGTGCAGCCCGCACCGCGTACGGACGGAGTGCAGCTGCCCGATTGTTCCCGGTTTCAAGACTGACCCTTGAGCACTGCTGGGGGCTGGGGAGCGGGCTCCTCTTCCGGGTGGCAGGACGCGGAGGGCCCGGAACCGAGGGGTTCCGGCCCCAATCGTGGTCAAGAGGGGAGTTACGCGCCTTCGCCGCCGAAGCGCTCGCGGTAGGACTCCAGCTCCTCGTCGCTGATCTTGGCGAACAGCACCGGCGGTACGGTGAAGGCGGTCCCGGCCGGGACGCTGTCCAGGGCCTTGGCCTGCTCGGCCGTCACCCAGAGGGCGTCGTCCGACGGAAGCTGGAACGCGGACCGCATGGCCTTCGCCGACGCCGGGATGAAGGGCTCGGACACCACCGAGTAGAGATGGATGAGGTTCATCGCCGTACGGAGCGTGAGCGCCGCGGCTTCCTGGTCCGTCTTGATCTCCAGCCAGGGGGCCTTCTCCTCCAGGTAGGAGTTGCCCGCGCTCCACAGGGCCCGCAACGACTGCGCCGCCTTGCGGAACTGCAGGGCCTCCATGTGGTCCTCGTACTCGGCCAGCAGCCGCGCGATCTCCTCGCCCAGCCGTGCCTCCGCCTCTCCGGCCTCCTTGCCGGCGGGCACCTCGTCGCCGAAGCGCTTGCGGGAGAAGGACAGGACGCGGTTGACGAAATTGCCGAGGGTGTCCGCGAGGTCCTTGTTGACCACGGACGAGAACAGCTCCCAGGAGAAGGAGGTGTCGTCGGACTCCGGGGCGTTCGCCATCAGGAAGTAGCGCCAGTAGTCGGCCGGCAGCAGCTCCAGGGCCGCGTCCGTGAAGATGCCGCGCTTCTGGGAGGTGGAGAACTTCCCGCCGTAGTAGTTCAGCCAGTTGAAGGCCTTGACGTAGTCGACCTTCTTCCACGGCTCGCGGGTGCCGAGCTCCATGGCCGGGAACATCACCGTGTGGAACGGGACGTTGTCCTTCGCCATGAACTCGGTGTACCGGACGTCGTCGGCCTCGTACCACCACGACTTCCAGTCGCGCTTCTCCGCCCCTTCCGGCGCGGCGTTCGCCCACTCCTTCGTCGCAGCGATGTACTCGATCGGTGCGTCGAACCACACGTAGAAGACCTTGTTCTCGGCGGCCAGCTCCGGCCAGGTGTCGGCCGGGACCGGTACGCCCCACTCCAGGTCACGGGTGATCGCCCGGTCGTGCAGGCCCTCGGTCAGCCACTTGCGGGCGATGGAGGACGCGAGGGTCGGCCAGTCCTTGCTGCCATGCATGTCGAGCCAGGCCTCGACCTCGGGCTCCAGCTTCGACTGGAGGAGGAAGAGGTGCTTGGTCTCACGGATCTCGAGCTCGCTGCTGCCGCTGACGGCGGAGCGCGCGTCGATCAGATCGGTCGGGTCGAGGACGCGGGTGCAGTTCTCGCACTGGTCGCCGCGCGCCTTGTCGTAGCCGCAGTGCGGGCAGGTGCCCACGATGTAGCGGTCCGGGAGGAAGCGGCCGTCGGTGATCGAGAAGACCTGGCGGACCGAACGCTCCTCGATGAAGCCGTTCTCCTTGAGGCTGCGGGCGAAGTGCTGGGTGATCTCCACGTTCTCCGCCGAGGAACTGCGGCCGAAGTGGTCGAAGGCCAGCTCGAAGCCGTCGTAGATCGCCTTCTGGGCGTCGTGCTGCTGGGCGCAGAAGGTGTCGACGGGCAGCCCGGCCTCCTTGGCCGCCAGCTCGGCGGGGGTGCCGTGCTCGTCGGTGCCGCAGACGTACAGCACGTCATGGCCGCGCTGGCGCAGATAGCGGGCGTAGACATCCGCAGGGAGCATGGACCCCACCATGTTGCCCAGGTGCTTGATCCCGTTGATGTACGGAAGGGCGCTGGTGATGAGGTGTCGAGCCATTGCCGGCTGCTCCCAATTCGTGACGTGGGGTGAGGCCCGTAGCGCATCAATGCAGCGGCTACAGGCTGTCAATATCGTACTGGACCGCCGGGGGCCGCCCGCCCGCCCTTTTTCCGCCGTCATTCTCCGCGCCCGTGGGCCGGGTGCGCGGTGGGTGGAGGGTGCGGATGCCCTCGGCCGGCCGTGGTGGCCGGCCGGGGGCGTTCCCGCCTCGTCACGTCAGCCGAGGATGCCGGCCGCGCGGGCCTCGGCCAGCCACCGCGGGAACTCGGCGGTCAGCCGGTCGTAGAGCTCCGCGTCGGCGACCGTCAGCGGGTCGGTGCCGGCGTGCAGGAAGCCCGCGTTGTCGACCGCGCGCTTGTCGGGGACGGCCAGGACGTCGAGCTTCCGCAGGAAGTCGAAGCCCTTCGCCTCGGGCTCGCCGAATCCGATGAACTGCCAGAAGATCGGGAGCTTCGCGGCCTCGCAGAGCGCCTTCTCGGCGGCGGGCTTGGAGGTGGGGGCACCGTCCGTCTGGAAGATCACGAAGGCGGGGTCGGTCGAGCCGGACTTCTTGTAGTGCTCGATGACGGCCTCGATGGCGCGGTGGTAGTTCGTACGGCCCATGTGGCCGAGGTCGGAGTGCAGGGCCTCGATACGGCCGGGGTAGTCGTCGAGGGAGACCTCGGCGGTGCCGTCGATGTCGGTGGAGAAGAACACGACGGGGACGGTGCCGTCGTCGTCGAGGTGCGCGGAGAGCGCGAGTGCCTGCTCGGCGAGGTGCTGGACGGTGCCGTCCTTGTAGTAGCGCCGCATGGACCCGGACCGGTCGAGGACGAGGTAGACGGCGGCGCGCTGCCCGGCGAGTCCCTGGGTCCCGAGGGCCGTGCCGGCGCTCTTGTAGAGGCTGACGAGGCCGGGGGCGGACTTCTCGATGGCGGTGAGAGCGATGGCCGCCTCGGCGCCGCCCGCGGCGGGCTGGGTGGTGGACCCGGCGGGCTCCGTGGTGCCGGGGTTTGTGGTGTCCGGCTCGGTGGGCGTCTCGACGGGGGCGGTGGCCTCGGCGGGCTCGGTGTTGGCGGGCTCGGTGGTGGCGGGCTCGGTGGTCGCCTCGGCGGTGGCGGGCTCGGCCGTCTGCTCCGTCTCAGCCGTCTCGGCGGGGGTGGCGGGCTCCGGCTGTGCGGGGATCTCCACCGCGCTCGCCGCGGTGGGCTCCGCCTCGGCCGGGTCCGCCTGGGCGGGGACGGCCGGAGCCTCCGGCTCCTCGGAGACCCGCTCCGCCGTCGACCCCTGGGCGGGCACCTGGGTGCTCCGGGGCTCCTCGACCGGCTTGGCCTGGGCGGGGACGGCCGGGGTCTCCGGGTGCGGCTCCACGGCCCCGGGCTCCGGGTCGGGCGCCACCGCCTGGGCGGGCACCGGCGCGGACGCGGGCTCCGCCGCGTCGGACGCGGCGTCCGTCAGCGCTGCCGTCTCCGGTGTGTTCTCGGACGCGGCGGCGGGCTCCGGCTCGTCGGCGGGGGCGGGGCCGGATGTCTCCGGCTGCTGCTCGCGTTCGGACCGCGGGTCCGGATCCGGCTCCGCGGCCTGCTCCTGCCGGGCGAGCGGCTTCGCGGCGCCGGCGTCGAAGGCGGCCAGGAGGGAGTCGGCCTCCGCCGCCCGCTTGGACTCGGACGTGGGTCCGGCCGACGTCGACTGAGCCGGGACCGGCGCCGTGGCGGACGTGGGCTCGTCGGCGGCGGGGGCGGCTTCGGCCGTACCGCCCGCGGCCGTGTCGGCGCCCCGCGCCTCCGGCACTGTCGGCTCATCGTTCCCGGTCGCCCGCGACCGGCCGAACGCATTCCGCAGCAGACTCCGAATGCCCATGGGATAAGCCCTTCACAAGTATCGGGTGCGATGAATGTCCGCGGTGCGGGAATTCGTCCCTGACCAGGACGGACACGTAAGGCTACCGGGATCTGTTCGCCGTGCTCCGGCTTTGACGGCCTAAGTCAAGCGGATCCGGCGCTATTAGAGGGAACCCGATGTGCCGGCACTGGGTGATCCCGCCCTGGCCAGGCGGTATCGGCCGGGGATATCGAACGGCGTTGCCGAACCGATGCAGAAACGGAAAGGCGCGTTGGACAACGACAGAAATCCGCCGATAGCCAGCCCTCTTCAGGTATGTTTCGGTCTCACGCGCCTGCGGGACTGCCCGTTGGCGGCCCGCGGACGGCGGGTGGACGAGAACCGCTCAGCCGAGTTCCAGTCGGGCCCGGCCGGCTTCTGTGAACACCCGGGCGAGTCGTTCGCCGTCCGGGTTGCCCGGGGCGAAGAGGCCCGCCGCGTCCGCCCGTACGACCACCACATCATGGGCGTCGATCACGGGCGAGATGCCGCGCGACTCGACGGCGTCCCACCACGCGTCGAGGTTACGGCCGAACCAGGCGGGCAGACCGCACGGTTCCGCCACCGCGTCCCAGAAGGCATCCAGCGTCGCCAGGTCATACCCGCGCAGATCGACCACCAACTCGTCCATTCCATCCGCCATGCCCAGGATGCTAGTGCTGTGATCGGGGAGGTTCGCCGGGAAGCTCGCGGCGTCCGGTGCGGTGCATCGCAATGCAAGGCGGTGGGGGTGCCCCCGGACGGAGCCCGGGGGAGATCGCCCTCGTACTGGGGTCCCCCATGCCGAAGGCCAGGGGAGTACCCGGGCGACTCCGACAACGCAGCGAGCGTGCGTGCCAGGCGTCGCGGACCTGGGGGCACTCCCCCAGCCTTCGGCCGGGGGCCCCTCCCAGCGGTAGCTGGGGGAGTTCCGTGCCGGGCGTCGCGAGCCGGTGAACCTTCCCGGTCACAGCACTGAGGCCTGTCCGGGCGAACTTGTCGGGCCCGCGACGCATGGAGCGGCACCGAGCTGTCAGGCCGCGGTACTACGGCACTCCCCCAACTCTTCGGCCGACGGGGGCCCCGGAGGTGGCTGGGGTGCCCCGCCGCGTTGGCGGAGTCGTCCGGGTGTCCCCGGCCATCGGCATGGGGCAGCCCGTACGAGGGTGATCCCCTGGGTCCGGGGAGTCGTGAGCCCGACAGGGCCGCCCGGGTGGGTCTGCCGGGCCTGGTGGGATGCATCAACGCCCCTGTGGAGCACGGGACTTGTGTCGTCTGCCCGGCATTCATGCCGTGTTCACCCGGAGTACTCCGTGGAGCGGATCTACGCCCATAGCGTCACCGCCGACATATTCCGACATCCTGTCGGCGCAGGCTGCGCCGGTACTTCTTACGGAGGGAAGACGTGCGCAGACTGCTGCCGCTCATCAACTCGCACCCGGGCGGACGTTCCGCGATGACCTGCCGCTACCGCTGCGGCGACGCATGCTTCCACGACGTCCCGAACACCAGCGGGAACGCCTACCTCGGTGATGTCATAGCCGGGGCGATCTCGCGCCGTTCCGTGCTGCGCGCCGGCGCCGTCGTGACCGTCGCCGCCGCCGGCACGACCGCTGCCGGTCAGACCCCGCCCGCCGCGGCTGCCACCCCGGCGGGGGCGGGGGAGCCCGGGAAGGGTACGCGTGCTGCCCGAGGCCTCCGGTTCACCCCGGTCGCCCCGAACACCACGGACGCCGTCACCGTCCCCGAGGGCTACGCCAAGAACATCGTCATCCGCTGGGGCGACCCGATCCTGCGCGGCGCGCCCGCCTTCGACCCCGACCGGCAGTCGGCGAAGGCCCAGGCCGGCCAGTTCGGTTACAACAACGACTACATGGCCGTACTCGACCTGCCGGGTGAGCGCGACCGCCAGCTGCTCGTGATCAACCACGAGTACACCGACGAGCAGCTGATGTTCGCCGGGTACGACGCCGCGAACCCCACGCGCGAGCAGGCGGAGATCGGTTGGGCCGCGCACGGGCTGTCCGTCCTCGTCGCCGCCGAGGACCCCAAGGACGGCAGGCTCACCGCTGTCACCCGCCACCACCTCAACCGCCGTATCACCGGGACGACCCCGTTCGAGATGACCGGGCCGGCGGCGGGCAGCAAGCTGCTGCGCACCTCCGCCGACCCCCGGGGCACCCGTGTCCTCGGCACGCTCAACAACTGCGGCGGCGGTATCACCCCGTGGGGCACGGTCCTGTCCGGCGAGGAGAACGTCAACCAGTACTTCGCCAACGGCGGGTCGGTCACCGACCCCGTCACCGCCGCGCGGCTCAAGCGCTACGGCATCACCGGCGGGGCGTCCCAGCGCAAGTGGGAGCGGTTCGACCAGCGCTTCGACGTGGCGCGGGAGCCCAACGAGAGCAACCGCTTCGGCTGGGTCGTCGAGATCGACCCGTACGACCCGGACTCCACCCCGCGCAAGCTCACCGCGCTGGGGCGCTTCAAGCACGAGGCCGCCGAGCCCCGTCTCACCGACGACGGCCGCCCGGTGCTCTACATGGGCGACGACGAGCGTTTCGACTACTTCTACAAGTTCGTCTCCAGCAAGCGGATGAAGCGGGGCACCAGCCGGGCCGCCCGGGAGCACAACCGCACGCTGCTCGACGAGGGCACCCTGTACGTCGCCACGTTCACCGGTGACAGCCCGGCCGCGGAGATCGACGGATCGGGCAAGCTCCCCGAGGACGGCGGATTCGACGGCTCGGGTGAGTGGATCCCGCTGGCCAGCGGCACCACCTCGTACGTCGAGGGCATGACCGCCGAGGAGGTGTACGTCTTCACCCGGATGGCCGCGGACAAGGTCGGCGCCACCAAGATGGACCGCCCCGAGGACGTCGAGCCGAGCCCGCGCACCGGCCGGGTCTATGTCGCGCTGACGAACAACACGGACCGCGGCAAGGAGGGCAAGGCCGCCGCCGACGAGGCCAACCCGCGCAACGGCAACAAGCACGGCCAGGTCCTGGAGCTCGCCGAGCGCGGGGGCGATCCGGCGTCGGAGCGGTTCAGCTGGCGGCTGTTCCTGGTCTGCGGCGACCCGGAGGACCCGAACACCTACTTCGGCGGCTTCCCGAAGGAGAAGGTCAGCCCCATCTCCTGCCCGGACAACATCACCTTCGACGCGTACGGAAACCTGTGGATCTCCACGGACGGCAACGCGCTGGGCAGTCATGACGGGCTGTTCGGTGTCGCGACCGCCGGTGACCGGCGCGGCGAGGTGCGGCAGTTCCTCACCGTCCCCAAGGGCGCCGAGACCTGCGGACCGATCGTGCAGGACAAGCGGGTCCTGATCGCTGTGCAGCACCCGGGCGAGATCGACGGCGCGAGCGTCGAGAAGCCCGCCTCCACCTGGCCCGACGGCCCCGGTGAGCTCGTCCGCCCGTCGGTCGTCGGCGTCTGGCGCCGCGACGGCCGCGACATCGGCGTCTGACACGCCTGACGGGACGGAGGCCTCCGACGGCGTCCGTCCCGATGTCAGGGAGGGAGAGCTCCTCGCCCGGCCCGGCGGGTGCAGTCGTCCGGTCCGGCGGTGCCGTCGTCCGGCCGCGAAGGGGCTCGCGGCCGGGCCGCCTGCCCTACCGGGGGCCTGCCCTGCTCATGCCGTCCGTACCTCGGAGAGGCGGCGCTCCGCCGTGCGGAGCGACCGGCCTCTCCGAGGCGTGCCCGACCACGGGTCGGCGGGCAGCCGTTCGCCGATCGTGGTCAGGGTCCAGCGGCGAGAGGTGAGTTCGGGATCGTCCAGTTCCTCGCGTGCGATGGGCGTGGCGACCGGGGCCCCCGGCAGGGCCCGTACCGCGTACGGGGCCACCGCTGTCTGGGCGTAGGCGTTGCGCTGGATGTCCAGATAGACGCGGCCTTTGCGCTCGGTCTTGCGCTGTTCGGTGGTGAGACGGTCGGGGTGGCGGTCCGCCAGAAGGTCCGCCGCCGCGGAGGCGAAGGACCGCACGTCGTCGAAGGGCGCCCGGCGGTCCAGCGGGACCACGATATGCACACCGCTCGAACCGGTCGTCATCAGCCGTACGGGCAGCCCGAGTTCGTCCATCAGGCCGCACACCCGGTGCGCCGCCCACCGTACGTCCTCGAACCCCGCCGCCGGGGACGGGATGTCGAGGTCGAAGATCAACTGATCGGGGTGATCGGGTGCGTCGGCGCGGGAGAGCCAGCGGTGCGGGGTGACGCATGCCTGGTCGGCGAGGTAGACCAGGGTGGCGGTGTCGTCGCACACCACATGGGTGACCGTGCCGCCCTCCTTGGCCACCTCGGTGCGATGGATCCAGTCGGGGAAGTAGTCCGGGATGTTCTTCTGGACGAGCGCCTTCTTCCCGATGCCGTCCGGGTGGCGCACCATCATCATCGGCCGCCGCCGCAGATGGGGCAGCATGCGCGGGGCGACGGAGCGGTAGTGCTCGACGAGATCGGCTTTGGTGACACCGTCGTCGGGGAAGAGGACCTTCTCCGGCCGGCGGAGCTCGATCGTCCGCCGGCCGACACGGATGCTGCGCTGGGAACTCACCTCCGGCGAGTAACCCGTTGTCGTACGCGCCAAACCGGGACGGGCCCCGCCGAGTCCCTCGCCGCGGTCACCGAGGCAGCTCCGGGACGTCATCATCCGGAAGCGCGTTCTCTCAGCCCCGGCTCCCGCCCGCGGGCGTATGGAAGTCGAGCGTGGCCAGAACAGCGCGGTGGTCGGTGCCGTCGAGGTCGAGGAAACGGACGCTGCGGGGCCGGAAGGCGTCACTGACCAGGATGTGGTCGATCTGCGTTCCCACGCCGTGGCGTGCGGTGCCGGACGGCCAGGTCGGGGTGCGGCTCGCACCGAGGAGACGGGCGCTGTCCCGCAGCCCGGTGTCGAGGACCGCCCGGAAGGCGGCGTGGTCCTGGGAGGAGTTGAAGTCGCCCGCGAGGATGGCGGGCAGTCCGCCGCGGCGCTCGGCGTAGCCGCGCAGCCGGCCCAGTTCCGTGCGCCACAGGCCCAGCTGCCCCGGCACGGGCGGCATGGGGTGGGCCACCTGGACCCGTACCCGCTGCCCGGCGATCCGGGCGACCGCACCCGGCATGGAGAGGGTGCCGGTGACGCCGGGCTCGCGGTCCAGCGGATATCTGCTCAGAAGTGCGGAGCCCTCGGCCGGATCGCCGGGCGCGATGTTCCGGTACGGGTAGGCCTTCCGCAGGGCGGGCGTGGCCAGAGCGGCGGCGCAGCGGGTGTCGCACTCCTGAACGGATACGAGGCCGGGCCGCTCACGGCGCAGCGTGTCCAGGAACGCGGGTGTGGCGCCGCCGAATTCGAGGTTGGCTGTCAGCACCAGCAGCCGGGCGGCGATCGGGCCGCGCGGCTCGGCCGCCCCTTCGCCGTACGGCGCCATGAACCAGCCCGTGGCGGCGAGCACGGCGAGTGCCCAGGCGCAGCCCGCGGGCCATCGAGCGGCCGCGGCGAGCAGCAGCGCGAGGCCCGCGGGCACCAGCAGCCACGGCAGGAAGGCGAGCAGCTGGGGTACCGGTGTGACACCGTCCGCCCCGGCGGCCCGGCAGGCGACCGGCACCGACGCCGTCACGAGCAGCACGGCCGCGGAGACGGCTGCCGTGCGGCGGGTGCGGCCGCGCGGGAGCCGCGCGCCATGGTGTACGCGAGAGAGATACCGGGACAGCGGCGCCGGGTCGACGGCCCGGCGGGAACGTGGCCGACGAGCCTGGCGTACCGCGGTTCGGCCGGTCCCTTCCCGGGTGGCTTCTGCCACGGCTGTCCCTTCGCGGGGGATGTCCGCCGTTGCTGTCCCGTCCGGGGCGGTTTCCGCCGCGGCCGTCCCCTCCGCGGGCGACTCGGACCGGCCTGTCTCCTTCCGGCCCGCCTCCGGCCGGCCCGCTGCGGTGTCGGCTGTATCCACGCTTCGCCCTTCGCCCCGGCCCCTTCTGGGGCTCTCCGGTACAGACGGTGCCATGCGGGGGTCGGGTTGCCGGGGAACGTCGGCGCGTGCCGCGACGGACCCCGGGTAACCGCGAGTGAGGCGACACCGGCGCCGGCGGAGGCGGGATCGAGCGCCTCCACCGGAGCCCCGACAGACCTTGGGGGTCCTTCATGGCAGGCAGATGGGTGCTGTTCGGCTACGAGATCGGCAGGGCGGCCCGTAACCGGCGCGGGAACAAGCGAGGGAAAAACCTGAGGAAGACACCCTCGCGGGGCGGCACCGCGTCGAAGCGGCGCGACGGTGCGGGTCGGCGGAAGCGGCAGAGGAGGCCGACGAGCGGGAAGCGGGACAGACGGCCGACGAGCGGGAAGAGGGAGAGGGCCGGTGCCGCGCCGCCGCCCGTGCCGGGACCACCGGCGGTGATACGGGTCCTGGTGATGCTGATCGCGTTCGCCGCGATGGTCGGTTTCGCGGTCGTCCTCGCCAAGTTGACGCTGGCCCCGTCGTCGGCCTCCGAGCCGCTGACGCACAGCAACCTCCGGCCGGGCGACTCGATCCGTGACTACCTCGCGCAGCCCGCCTTCCGTGACACGGTGAAGCAGATCGGCGGCAACATCCTGCTCGGCGTGCCGTTCGGCCTGCTGCTGCCGGTCCTGGTGCCCAGCGCCCGGGGCCTGCTCCGCGTCGGGGTCGCTACGGCCGTCGTCATGGTCCTGGTCGAACTGGTGCAGGGCGCACTCGTCACCGGCCGCGCCTTCGACATCGACGACGTCATCCTCAACACGACCGGCGCGTTCCTCGGCTATCTGCTGCTCGGGCGGAGGCTGGGCCGGGTGGTGCATCCGCGCCGCGGCCACTGGTGGCACCGCTTCACCAAGCGCCCGGCCACGGGCTGACCTCCGGGACGAACGACTTCCCCGGGGCGGCCTTCCACGGACGGGATCCCCAGGGCGTCGACCCCCGGCGCGGACGTTCCGGGGACTGACCTTCCGGAGCCTGACCTTCCGGGGGCCCTCCCCGTAACGAGCCGGACTTCGGTGACGAGCCGGGCTCCGGCCGGCCCTCCGTGACCCCGTTCGAGGACATCGTTCGGCCGACTGCCCCACTCGCGTGGCCGGGCGGTCGCGGCCGACGCAGCGTGGTGCACAGCCCATTCGCACACGCCGTGGGAAGTGACCACGCGTCCGACGTACGGCGAGGTCGGCCATGCATCCAGCGAGTCTCGCCGCCGGCGCGCACCGGGAGAAGCCCGGTGCCCGTCCGTATGGCGGCCCCGCGTTCGCCGCGCCGCTGCCCCTGCTCTCCGCCGTCGCCGTCGCGTTCACCCTCGCGCAGCTGGCCCTGGTGGCCCCCGGCTCGGGCCTCGGCTGGGACGAGTCGGTCTATGTCAGCCAGGTCAGCCCGCACGCCCCCGCCGCCTTCTTCAGCGCGCCGCGGGCCCGGGGCATCACCTTCCTCATCGCGCCGGTGACCGAGCTGACGACCTCCACGGCCGCTCTGCGGATCCACCTCTCCGTCCTGTCCGGCTGCGGACTCTTCCTCGCGCTGTGGGTGTGGCGGCGGCTGCTCCCGGCCACCGTGCTCGCCCTGGCCGGAGCGCTGTTCGCGGGACTGTGGATCACCCTCTACTACGGGCCGCAGGCGATGCCCAATCTGTGGGTCGCCTACGGCGCGCTGTTCACCACCGGCTGCTTCCTGCGCACCGTACGGGGTCGCGCCGCCCCCGCGTTCCTCACCGGCTCCCTCCTGACCGGCGCTGAAGGACGGGCCGTAGCCCGCCCGGCCGTCGCCGCCCTGGGCCGCGACCGCCGGGCGCTGGTGGGCCTCGGCTGCGGCATCGCCTTCACCGCTCTGCTGCGGCCCTCCGACGCGGTATGGCTCGCGCTGCCTCTCGTTCTCTCGGCCCTGTGCGTACGGGCCTGGCGGCGGCCGGCCGTGCTGCTGGTTCTCGCCGCCGGGGCGGTCGCCGGCAGCGCCGAGTGGATCATCGAGGCGTATGTTCGCTACGGGGGCCTCGCCGCCCGGCTGGACCGTGCCGACCGGATCCAGGGCGGCCTGGAATGGCAGCTCGCCTTCGACGACCAGCTGCGTGCGTTGGAGGGGCGGTCTCTGTGCCGGCCCTGCGACGTGGAGTGGCGGCATCCGGTCACCGCCGCTTGGTGGTTCGCCCTGCCGCTGCTCACGGCGGGCGGGGTCCTGGTCGCGGCCCGCGCCCGCCGTACGCCCGTGGTTCTCCTGCCGACGCTTGCCGGGCTGTTCCTCGCGGTGCCCTATCTGCTGCTGATCGACTACGCGGCGCCCCGTTTCCTGCTGCCCACGTACGCCCTGCTGGCCCTGCCCGTCGCGCTGTGCCTGGTCGGGCTGGTATCTGGAGTGCGGCCCCGGCTGCGCCCCTGGGTCGCGGCGGCTGTCGCCCTCGCCCTGGCCGGTCATCTCGCGGTGCAGTACGCCGTCCTGCGCACCATCGTCTCCCGCGGCCGTGACACCCGGGAGGCCGTGGGCCGCATCGTCGACGAACTGCACCGCCAGGGAGTGCGGCCACCTTGTGTCGTCACCGCCGAGGAGGCCGTACGGATCGGCTTCCGCGCCGGATGCTCCTCCCGCCAGACCCGGGGGCACGACGGCAGCATCACCACGGCGGACCTGGTGGAGCTGGCCCGCCGCCGGCCCGTGGCGGTCCTGGTCGCCGGGGACGGGCCCCCGCCGTCGTACGCCCGTGACTGGCGCGTCGTAGCCCTGCCGTCGCTGTCGGGGCAGGAGCGGTTCCGCGCGTTTCTGTCGCCGTCCGCCCGTCCCTGACCCGTCCGGGCCGGGTTCCGGGCAGCATGGATCCACCGAGGCGCTCTTCCGGACGGCGACTCTTGGACAGCGACTGTTCCGGACAGTGACTGTTCCGGACAGCGACTGATCTGGGCAGGGACCTGCTCGGATCAGGCCGTAATGGGGCGGATACGGCCGGGGTGAGGTCGAGTGGTGAGACCCCGGGCCCGGGACTACGGTGCTAGAGAACGCCGTGTTCACCGCGGTCGTGAGGCGCGGGACCCATCATGACGAGCCCTCACTCGACACCTCCGAGCACTGCCGACGCCCCGGGGCGGGGCGGAGGCAGTGGTATCGCGCTCCTGGTCATCGCGTCCTGCCAGCTGATGGTGGTCCTCGACATCACCATCGTGAACATCGCGCTCCCTCATATCCAGAGCGCACTGGACTTCTCGACCGAGAGCCTGTCCTGGGTCATCAACGCGTACACGCTCACCTTCGGCGGACTGCTGCTGCTCGGCGGACGACTCGGTGACATCCTCGGCCGCAGACGGGTGTTCATCTTCGGTGTGCTGGTGTTCGTGCTGGCCTCGCTGCTCGGCGGGCTCGCGCAGAGCGCGCCCGAACTGCTCGCCGCACGGTCGCTCCAAGGCGTGGGCGGCGCCATCGCCTCACCCACGGCACTCGCCCTGATCACGACCACGTTCCGGGAAGGCCCGGAGCGGAACAGGGCGTTCGGGGTCTTCGCGGCGGTCTCCGCGGGCGGCGGCGCGATCGGCCTGCTCATGGGTGGCATCCTCGTCGAGTGGCTCGACTGGCGCTGGGTGTTCTTCGTCAATGTGCCGATAGGCCTGCTCATCGCCTTCGCCACGCCCCGCCACATCAAGGAGTCCGAACGCCATCCCGGCCACTTCGACCTCGCCGGGGCGCTCACCTCCACCGCGGGCATGGCCTCACTCGTCTACGGCTTCATCCGCGCCTCGGAGGAAGGCTGGCGCGATCCGCTGACCCTCACGGCCTTCGGCGCGGCGGTGGTGCTGCTCACCGTGTTCCTCACCATCGAGAGGCGCTCGAGGCAGCCGATCACCCCGCTGAAGTTGTTCGGCGACCGCAACCGCGCGGGCTCGTACGGCATGATGCTCAGCATCGCCGCCGCCATCTTCGGCATGTTCTTCTTCCTGACGCTCTTCGTGCAGAACGTGCTCGGGTTCAGCCCGCTGCAGGCAGGGCTGGCCTTTCTGCCGGTGAGCGCGGTCATCGCCGTCGGCGCGGGGCTGGCGTCCCAGCTGCTGCCGAAGTTCGGACCCAAGCCCTTCATGGTGGTGGGGGCGCTCTTCTCCGCGACGGGACTGTCCTGGCTGACACAGACCGATGTCTCCAGTACGTACGCGGGGAGCATTCTCGGCCCCATCCTGCTGTTCGGCTTCGGCATGGGCATGCAGTTCGTGTCGCTGACGCTCATGGCGGTCTCCAATGTCGCCCCGCACGAGTCGGGCGCGGCCTCCGGAATGCTGAACGCCACCCAACAGGTGGGAGGCTCGCTGGGGTTGTCGATCCTGGTCACGGTCTTCGGCACGGCCAGTCGTAACGAGGCCACGAGCCAGGTGCCGCAGTTCCTCGCGCAGGCGACTCCGGCGCAACGGGCCCAGTTCCAGCGCACCGGGGAGCTGCCGGGCACCTGGGGTGACCAGGTGCTCGCCACGGGTGTGTCGACGGCCTTCCTCGCCTCGGCCGCTTTCACGATCGTCGCCGCGCTGATCGCCCTCTTCGTCATCCAGGTCCGCGCCTCCGACCTCGAACGCCTCCAGGGCGGTGCGGCCGCCGCTCCTGCTCCGGTCGCCGCGAGGGGGGAGGAGGGTGGTGCGCACTCCCGGGCTCCTCGGACTGACGGCTCTGACGGCTGAGGACATCGGACCGACAGCTGAGACCGCTGAGACCGCTGAGAACTGCGAACGACGGCCGGCGGGAGCAACGGCGGCCTGTGAACACCCGCAGGCGGTACGTCGTCGGCAGGATCACGCGGCGGGCGCGGGCTTGATGTTGTGGTTGAGACGGAAGACGTTGTCCGGGTCGTACTCCGCCTTCACCGCGGCGAGACGCCGGTAGTTCTCGGGACCGAACCCGGCGATCACCCGCTCCTCCCCCTCGTACCCGATGAAGTTGAGATAGACGGCGCCGCTGGACCAGGGCTGGAGATCGGCACGGATGTCATGAGCCCACCGGCGGGCCCGCTCGTCGTCGGCCGGGTCCTCCCAGAGGCCGAACGGATGGGCCACCCACGGCGCCCGGCGCCACGGAATGGGGAAGTCCGGGTTCATCCGGGCGGTCGCGCCGCCCTGGGGGAACAGCACATGCTGCGAGGGCGAGGGGACGATCATGTCGGACGCCCGGGCGCAGAAGAGGTCCACGGCCTCGTCGGGGAAGCTGTCGAGATGCTCCGCGGACCAGTAGTTCCGGCAGCCGGGAGGATCGTCGAGCATGCATTGCAGCTCGGCGTAGGGCAGTTCGACGATCATTTCGCCTGCGTGGCCGAGCCCCAGCATCGGCCGGGCCACCTCACGGGCCTCGGCCTCGCCGCCCGCGTAGGTGACCAGGGCCATGCATACCAGCTGTCCCACCATGTGCTCGGGGACGAACTCCTCCGGCGGTCCGGTGAGGAAGATGAGCCCTCCGCCGACCTCGTCGGGGGCGGATTCCAAGAAGTCGCGGTAGGCGCGCGTCACATCGCGCCCGGCGTCCGCCGGCCACAGCAGCATCATCGCCGTCACCGTGGGGAGCGGGTGCAGCCGGAAGGAGAACGAGGTCGCCACACCGAAGTTGCCCCCACCTCCGTGGAGGGCCCAGAACAGCTCGGGATTCTCGTCCTCGCTCGCCCGTACGGCGTTGCCGTCCGAGGTCACCAGATGAACCGAGAGCAGGTTGTCGCAGATGAGACCGTATTTGCGGTCGAGCCAACCCGCTCCGCCGCCCAGCGTGAAACCGCCCACCCCGGTGGTGGACACCCGGCCACCCGTCGTCGCCAGACCGTACGGTTCGCCGGCCCGGTCGAGATGGCTCATGGTGGCCCCGCCGGCGACCTCGGCGGTGCGCGCCCCGGGATCGACGACCACCGCGCTCATCCGCCGCAGGTCGATGACGAGGCCGCCGTCCGTGAGGGACATGCCCGCGACGCTGTGGCCGCCGCCGCGCACCGCGATCTCCAGATCGAGGTCCCGTCCGAAGCGGAGGGCCTTGGCGATGTCCTCCGGGGTCTCGCACTGGGCGATCGCCGAGGGCCGCCGGTCGATCATCGCGTTGAAGATCGTCCGGGCCTCGTCGTAGGCCGGGCCGTCGGGCGTGATCACCTCGCCCGTGAAGCCGTCGCGCAGATCCTTCAGTGCGGCGGTACCGCCCAGGGTCTCCGAAGCCATGGCACGTGCCTCTTCCCCGCGAGGTCGTGGTTGCTCTTCGACCGTAACCCCGGGCCCGCGGGAACGGCATATCGGGCAGGCATGGGCGATCCGCCCGCCCGTCAGGCGGGCGCCACACATCCGCCACCCCGCGGTGGGGACGCCGTTGCCCACCGGCCACCACCCGCTGTCAGCCTCCCAGGATGTCGGCGTTGGATGCAGTCGTGGCCCCCGACCGCTGCCGGACGCTCGGACTGGCGGGCTCCCTGGCGCTCCTCGCCGGAGGGCTGACCGCGGGGGCGCTGCCGCTGGCGGAGGTGCCCATGCCCTCGTCCGGGCGGGCCGCCCTCGGGCTGGTCTGCGCGTACTTCGGGCTCGTTCTGCTGGTCGCGGCGTGGTGGTGGCTGGGACGGGCGGTCCGCGGGCCGCGGCCGCCGACGCCCCGGGCGCTGATGCTGACCCTCACCACCTGGGCGGTACCGCTGCTGCTCGGCCCCCCGCTGTTCAGCCGGGATGTGTACAGCTATCTGGCGCAGGGCGTCATGGTCGACGCACAGATGGATGTGTACGCCCACGGGCCGGACCGGCTCGGCGGGCCGCTCGCGACCGAGGTGGCCCCGGACTGGCGGCAGACCCCGGCCCCGTACGGCCCGGTGTTCCTCGCGCTGGCCGCCGCCACGGCTGATCTCTCCCGCGCCGGGGTCGCCGCCGGAACCGTCGGTATGCGGCTGGTGGCCGTGGCCGGGGTCGCGCTGATGATCGCCTCGCTGCCCTCGCTGGCCCGCCGCTGCGGCGTCGACCCGGCCGCCGCGCTCTGGCTCGGCGCGCTCAACCCCCTGGTGCTGATGCATCTGGTCGCCGGTGCGCACAACGACGCGGTGATGCTCGGACTGCTCGGAGCCGGGCTGGTCGCCGCGTGGGCCGGGCGGCCTGTGCTGGGCGCCGTGCTCGTCTCACTCGCCGCGCTGGTCAAGGCGCCTGCCGTGCTGGGGCTGTTGGCCATCGCCGCGCTCTGGTCGTACCGGCTCGCCGGGCGCGCCCGGTATGCGCGGGCAGCGCTGCTCGCCGGCGCTGTCGCTCTGGGGACGACCGCCGCCGTGACTGCCGCGACCGGCACCGGCTATGGCTGGATCAGCGCGCTGGACACCCCCGTCTCCCCGGACAACTGGTCGCTGACCACGGGCCTCGGCCGGCTCAGCGGCGCGCTGCTGCACTCCGTGGACAGCGGTCTCGCCGAGTCCGCCGTACCGGCGTGGCGTCGGCTCGGCCTCGCCGCGACCGCCGTGGCGATCGCCGTGCTCTGGCGCCGCCACCAGCGGCTCGGCCCCGTCTACGCGCTGGGGCTGAGCCTGATGGCGGTGTTCACGCTGGGACCGGCGTTCCGGCCCTGGTACGCGCTGTGGGGGCTGTTCCTGATAGCGGCGGCCGCCCCGGACGGGCGGATACGGCGCTGGTGCGCGGTGGCGAGCGGGGTCCTCGCCCTGGCCGTGCTGCCCAGCGGATACGCCCCGGACCGGCTGCAGCTGACGCTCGCCGTCTCCGGTGGCGCGCTCGCGCTGCTCACGCTGTGGTGGGTATTCCCGGCCCCCGGGCGCGCGGTCGTCCCCCGGCCCCGGACGGCGTCGTGACCGGGCCCTCGACCACCTCCGGCCGGGTGCTGTCCGCCCTCGCCCTGGCCACCGCGACCGCGGTCTTCCTCGTGACCGTTCCCTTGCACCGGGACTTCTTCGACGTCGGCGTCTACTACGGCACCGTCAACCACTGGATCCACGACGGCGGTCAGATCTACGCGTATCTGCGCCCGGGCACGCACTACGGGTTCACCTATCCGCCGTTCGCCGCGGTGTGCATGCTGCCGATGGCCCTGATGGGCTGGACGGCCGCCGTGACGATCAGCGTGCTCCTCGGCGCCGCCGCCGCGGCCCTCCTGCTGCACTGGCTGGTCGTGCCGGTCATCCGGCGGGAGGGCTGGAGCCGGTGGTTCGCCGTCGCGGTGGCGGCATGCCTGTTCGCGCTGCTCGAACCGGTGCGGGACACCTTCAGTTTCGGACAGGTCAACCTGGTCCTGATGGCGCTGGTCTTCGCCGACGCCCGGCTGCTGGCCACGGGCGGTCCGGGGCGCCGCCGCTGGGCCGGTATCGGGATCGGCCTGGCCACGGCGATCAAGCTCACGCCGGCCCTCTTCATCGGCTATCTGCTGGTCACCCGGCGTCTGCACGCGGCCTGCCTGGCGGCGGGCACGGCCGCGGCCGCCACACTGGCCGGGGCCCTGGTGGCACCGGAGGCGTCGGTGGCGTACTGGACCGAGGCCCTGTGGAACACCGACCGCATCGGCTCACAGGCCTATGTGTCGAACCAGTCGCTGAACGGCGTGCTGGCCCGACTCGAGCCGGCCGACCCCAGCCGTACGGCCTGGCTGCTCGGTGTGCTCGCCGTGCTGGCCGTCTGGGCGGTCCGGTCCCGCCGGTCCGCCGCGCACGGTGACGTGTGGTCAGGCTTCGCGCTGACGGGGGCGGCCGCCTGTCTGACCAGCCCGGTCACCTGGGTCCACCACCTGGTCTGGCTGGCCCCCTCCCTCGTCCTGCTCGCCGACACGGGCCTGCGCCGCGGCCGCCGCGCCCTGCTGGTGACCTCCGCGGTGCTCTACGTCGTGCTGTGCAGCAGCGTGGTCTGGCTGTGGCGGTGGGACTCCACCGGGGTGGACGCCTTTCTGGGCGGCAACCTCTATGTCTGGATCTCCCTGGGGCTGCTGATCTTCCTTCCGCGGCGGGAGCGGGTGGACCGGGAGCCGGTGGACAGGGAGGCGGCGGACGGGGAGGCGGCGGAGCCCGCCGACGGGCCGCGGACCGCCGCGGCCCGCGGGCGCCGCTGGGGACGGGTCCGCGCGCCCGGCACCGTGCCGAGAACGTCCCCGCCTCCCGGCGCGGCGGGAACGGCGCGGTTCAGCCGAGGAGTTCGGAGGTGACGAGGGTGCAGGAGAACAGCTCTTCGCCGTCCTGGTGACCGGAGACACGTGTGATGGAGCCGGAGCCGTCCCCGGCCATACGCTCCGCCTCGATCCAGCACGGCCCGGTGAGTTCGGCGTAGCGCCCGAACGTCGCGGTGAGGGTGGTGGGGAGGGGGACGGCCGCCGGAGTGAGGGCGCTGGGCCCTCGCCGGGACCGCCCCGGCCGCCTCCACCGCCGAGGCCGCCCCGCTGTCCGTGACGTCCACGGCGACGGTGTGGGACGCACGCGTCCTGGAGATCACCTCCACCGCGGACAGCCTCCGGGCGCCGAGCACCGCCACCCCGAGCCGACCACCTTCCGCTCCACGACGACCGCGGAGGGCCCGGGCTGGATCGGGCTGGCCCGGCTCCGCCCGGGGGTGACCTGGGAACAGTTCCGCGCGACCATGCGGAAGGTCATATCCACCAACGATCCCGACATCGTCGCGGGCAGCAGGGAGCTCGCGGAGTCCGCCGTGCTGCTCGGGGGCACCGTCATCCACCCCGCCGGCGAGAGCATCGGCACCAAGGCGCGCGGCTCCGATCCGCTCAGCCGTCTCACCCCGCAGGAGCTCCAGGTCGTACGGCTCGCCGCGACGGGCCTGAGCAACCGTGAGATCGGGGCCCAACTCTTCCTCAGCCCGCGGACGGTGGGCTACCACCTCTCCAACGCCTATCCGAAGCTGGGCGTCACCTCCCGGGGCGAGCTCCCCCGGATCGACATGGCGGCGTAGAGCGACCGGCCGGCGCCGCCAGGCCTCCGCCCCCGGCAGGGGCTCAGGCGCTTCCAGGCCTGATGAGCCGACGCGGTCCGGGACCCTCCTCGCCGAGTTCGTCGTACGGGTTCGCCAGCAGGCAGCGGTCGATCGACAGACAGCCGCAGCCGATGCAGTCGGTGAGGTTGTCACGCAACCGCTGCAGCTCTTCGATACGGGCGTTGAGGTCCTTGCGCCAGCACTCGGAGACCCGCGCCCAGTCGTCGCGGGTGGGCGTACGCCCCTCGGGCAGCAGGGAGAGGACCTCCCGGATCATCGCGAGCGGGATGCCGACGCGTTGCGAGGCGCGGATGAAGGCTACCCGGCGGAGGGTGTCCCGGCCGTAACGGCGCTGGTTTCCCGGGGTGCGCCGGCTGTGGATGAGGCCTTGGCGCTCGTAGAAGCGCAGGGCGGACGAGGGGACGCCGCTGCGTTCGGCCAGTTCTCCGACCGTGATCTCCCGGACATTCCAAGGTAGTTGGCTCATCCTGCCACCGTAGCTTGACTTGAACCTTTGTTTAAGTTGGACGCTTTCATTCAGGGAGACAGCCGGAGGCCGGGCTCATCGTCCACTTCGCGCTCTCGCCGCGGTGCCCTGGAGGCGACGGTTCCCCGTACGTCCTCCGGCGCCGTCACCGCCCGATGTCCGTATCGAAGGAGATCTGATGTCCGACACACCCATCCGACTGGCCGTCATCATCGGGAGCGTCCGGGAAGGCCGGTTCGGTCCCACCGTCGCCCAGTGGTTCGTCGACGAGGCCCGGCCCCGTACCGACAGCGACATCGACGTCATCGACCTCGCCGAGATCGACCTGGGCATGACGGCGCCCACGATGGATCCCGCACCCGAGGTGGCCGCCGTTCTGGAGCAGGTGAGCCCGCGCCTGGAGGCCGCCGATGCCTTTGTCGTGGTGACCCCCGAGTACAACCACAGCTACCCGGCGGGTCTGAAGAATGTGATCGACTGGCACCACGCGCAGTGGAACGCCAAGCCGGTCGGATTCGTCTCCTACGGTGGTGTGTCCGGTGGGCTGCGGGCGGTGGAGCACCTGCGCCAGGTCTTCGCCGAGCTGCACGCGGTCACCGTGCGGGACACGGTCAGCTTCCACAACGCGTGGCAGCAGTTCGGTGAGGACGGTCGGCCGATCGCCCCGGAGGGCTGCAACGCGGCGGCCAAGACCATGCTCGACCAGCTCACCTGGTGGGCCCAGGCCCTCCGGGAGGCACGCACCAAGCGCCCGTACGGCACCTGAGCGGCAGGGGCGGGGCGCGGGGGACGGGGGGTGCCGTCCCCCGGGGACCGAGGGGACGGATCACACATGCTCGGGGCACAGCGCTTCGCCGGCCGGGGCGGCGAGGGCCCCGACGAGCCCGTCCCGGCGGTCTTCGCCGGGCTGAGCATCACCGTACGAACGGCTGCCGGGCTGCTCGGCCTGGGGCTCCAGACGGTCACTGCCCTGATCGACTCCGGTGAGCTGGTGTGCGAGGGCGGCGGCGTCGACCGCCGCTATCTCACCCTGTCCAGCGTGCTGGCGTACCGCCGCTCCCTGCGCCTCAACGCGGTAGGGCGGGACTGAGCGACTGAAGGGGCGGAGGGGGCCGGAGGGGCGGGGACGGGCAGCGCGGCCAACCGCGGACGACCGGCGGGTGACCGTGACGGAAACCCTGGCGCCCGGCGCCGGAACGGCACACAAAACACACATGGGGGTCGGCTCGATGACGCTTTTCCGCCCCTACTGTGGCGGCCGATTCCGCCCGTACCCTGCCCCATCGAGGACGACATCACATGACGGCGACCCTCACCCCAGCAGAGCAGCGACCACGTCGGCTGAACGACGTCAAAGGCTGGTTTCCCAGCCTTGACCAGGTACTTTTCGATCGTTTCCTCTCCCGCCAGCAGCGCCTCGACGAACCCGGGGACCTGCTGGAGATGGGTGTCTTCATGGGGAAAAGCGCCATCTTCACCGGCAGCTTCCTCCGGGAGGGGGAGCGCTTCACGGTCTGTGACCTCTTCGACGCCCCGGCGCCGGACGAGCAGAACGCGGCGGAGGCGCGGAAGTCCTACCCGACGCTCACCCGTGTCGCCTTCGAGCAGAACTATCTGGCTTTCCACGAGGAGCTGCCCTACGTCATCCAGGGCCCCACGTCCGCCGTCCCGGGGCATGTCGATGCGGACACCTGCCGGTTCGTCCATGTCGACGCCTCGCATCTGTACGAGCATGTGGCGGGCGACATCGACACGGCGCGCAAGTCCCTGCTGCCCGGCGGGGTGGTGGTCCTGGACGACTTCCGCTCCGAGCACACCCCCGGTGTGGCCGCCGCGGCCTGGGAGGCGGTGTTCAACCACGGACTGCGCCCGGTCTGTCTGAGCACGCAGAAGCTCTACGGCACGTGGGACGACCCCGAGCCGCTGCAGGAGGAACTGCTCGCCGAGACCGAGTGGCGCAGCGATCTGCACATGAGCGTGCAGGAGATCGCCGGTCGCCGGGTGCTCCGCTTCTCGGGCCGCCCGCAGGCGCCGGCGGCTCCGGCCTCCCGTTTCGCCGACGAGGCCCCGGGCCCTGGCGACCCGCAGGCCCCTGCCACGCCGGGCCGCCCCGCCCGCCGGCCCTCGCGCGCCCGCCGTCTCGCCGCCGATGTCCTCCCCCCGGTGATCACCCGGGCGATCCGCCGCCGCCGGGGCTGACCAGCGGCTCTCTCAGCACACCACCGCGGCGGCACACGACGCCGTACCGGCCTCGCGTGCCGCCGCGGTGGTGTCCTGCGCGGACGGCGCCGTCCGGCTACGGCGACCAGGTGTACATGTCGCCGTTCACCCATCTGACGACCGCGGGGTCCTCGAGGTCCGGATGCTCCACCCCCGCGTGGCGGGCGAACGCGATCACATCCGCGATGCTGTGCGCCTTCCCGACAGTGGTCCCGCCGATCTGCACCACACGGAAGGGCGGGTCGCCGGGTTCGGGGCCCCGGACGATGACCGGGGGCGGCTCCGGGATGCTCTCGCTCATTCCTCCAGCGTGCGGTCGCCCGCGCCGGGATGCATCCGGTGATCTCCCCGGCGACGCCTTCCGCGTGACTCAGGGAGGCGGTTCCGGGACGCGGTTTCCGCGACGCGACCCCGGCTGCGCGATACCGGCTCGGCGATCCCGGCCGCGTGATACCGGCTCGGGCGATCCGGCCGCCCGATGCCTGCCGGGGCGACCCGGCCGTGTGACGTGGGGCCGGGCGGACGCCGGGCCGGAGGCGTGCCGTGGCGTATACGGGCGCCGAGTGGTCGCTGCCTCCCATGACACCAAGTCCGATGTGCCCGAGTTCGCAGTCATTCATGCGGGTTTAATCTGAGGGGAGAAGCCGTCCTCCAGGAGGCCGTCATGACAAGGAAAGTCGCCGACTGCCGGAGATTCCCCAGTGAGTCGCACTGCACGCTCACCATCTCGGGAGAGGAGGAAGAGGTCGTCCGCGCGGCCATCGAGCACGCGGTATCGGTCCACCAGCACCAGGACGGCCCGGAGCTGCGCGGACAGGTCCGCGCGCTGCTCGAGGACGAACGCATCCCAGCCATTCCCAGGTCGGGCCCGCCTCCCCCCGAAGGCGAAATTTTCGATTTGTAGTTCGAACAATCCCCGCCGGGTCCCGGGCAGGCGATCAACGGCCCCGGCCGCGGAAGATTCCCTTCTGTTCTCTCGAAGGGATCGTGGCACTCGACGCGCGCCCCCGACCGGAAAGGGCCGTCAACGGCACCTCCGGCCTCGCGCACCCGCGGCCGTTCCGCCGCCGCCCGCGTTTCCAGCGCCCGCGTTTCCGGCGCCCTTATGTCCAGCGCCCGCGGTTCCAGCGTCCGCGTTTCCGGCGCCCGTATGTCCAGCGCCCGCGGTCCGCGAACGCCACGGTTCTCGCCGCCGCGCTGTCCCGCACCGCGGCGGCGAGGACCGTTCGCCCCGTACGGCTCCCGGCCGTGGTTCCTTCCGCCACGGCCGGTGTCGTGGAGGCGGGTGCGCTCAGCAGGCCAGCCAGACGGCCGCGTCGCCGGGCAGCCGCCCGTCCTCGAGCGGCGCGCTCGCCAGGATCACGCCCCGGTGGCCGGGCAGGGCCACCGGCTCCGGCGAGAGGTTGACCACGCAGCGCAGGCCGGGGGCGCGGGTGAAGGACAGCACCTCCTCCTCCGGGCGGGAGTCCCACGTCAACGCTCCGTCGCCGAGCGCCGGATGGCTGCGCCGGATCCGCAGCGCCTCCTGGTACAGCTCCAGCATCGACTCCTCGTCGCCGAGCTGTGCCTCCGCCGTCAGCTCCTTCCAGGCCGCCGGCTGCGGCAGCCACGGCTGCGCCCCCGCGTCCTCGGGGCTGTAGCCGAACGGCGGGACGTCGCCCGACCAGGGCATGGGCACACGGCAGCCGTCGCGACCCCGGTCGGTGCGTCCTGACCGCTCCCATGTGGGGTCCTGGAGCAGCTCCTCCGGGAGATCCTCCACCTCCCACAGCCCGAGCTCCTCGCCCTGGTAGATGTACGCGCCCCCGGGGAGCGCGAGCGTGAGGAGCGCCGCGGCGCGAGCCCGCGCCGTACCCAGCGTCCGGTCGAACGGCTGGTCGGGGGCCAGCTCGGCCAGCGACCGTACGGGCCGGTCCGGCTGCGGCCTGCCGTAACGGGAGACATGGCGTGCGACGTCATGGTTGGAGAGCACCCAGGTCGCCGGGGCCTCCACCGCGCCCAGAGCCGCCAGCGAGGCGTCGATCGCCCGGCGGAGACCGGCGGCACGCCACGGCGCCGTCAGATAGTCGAAGTTGAAGGCGGTGTGCAGTTCATCCGGCCTGACGTAGCGGGCGAGCCGCTCCGGAGCGCCGGTCCAGGCCTCCGCGACGAACACCCGGGGGTCGTCGTAGGAATCCGCGACGGCCCGCCAGCCGCGGAAGATCTCGTGGACGCCGTCGCGGTCCCAGTGCGGGTGGTCGTCATGGGACGCCGCCCCGACGAGTTCGATGTCCGAGGACCCGAGGTCGGGCAGGCCCGGATCCTTGACCAGCGCGTGCGCGACATCGATCCGGACTCCGTCGACACCGCGGTCGAACCAGAACCGCAGGATCGACTCGAATTCCGCGCGGACCTCCTGGCTTTCCCAGTTGAGGTCGGGCTGCTCCGGTGCGAACAGGTGCAGGTACCACTGCCCCGGCGAACCGTCCGGCTCGGTGACGCGGGTCCAGGCGGACCCGCCGAAGACGCTGCGCCAGTTGTTCGGGGGCAGAGCACCGTCCGGCCCGAGGCCGGACCGGAAGATATAGCGCTCCCTGGCGGCGGAGCCGGGCCCGCCGGCGAGCGCCTCCTGGAACCAGCGGTGCTGGTCGGAGGTGTGGTTGGGGACGATGTCGATGACGACCCGCAACCCGAGGCCGTGAGCCTCCTCGATCATCGTCCGGGCCTCGGCGAGCGTGCCGAAGGCCGGGTCGATGGCCCGGTAGTCGGCGACGTCGTAACCGCCGTCGGCCATCGGGGAGGGGTACCAGGGGTTCAGCCACAGGGCGTCGACGCCCAGGTCGGCGAGGTAGGGCAGCCGCTTCCGCAGTCCGGCGAGGTCGCCGATGCCGTCGCCGCTGCCGTCCGCGAAACTGCGGATGTAGACCTGGTAGATCACCGCGCTGCGCCACCAGTCATCGGTGGACGGGGTCCGGTCACGCGGCACGGGCGTCTCCTGGAGGGTGAGGGGGTGGCGCGACGAGGTCACTTGACGGCTCCTGCGGTGAGGCCGGCGATGATGCGGCGTTGGAAGATCAGAACAAGGACGACCAGGGGCACGGTGACGACGACACCGGCCGCCATCTTGGTGCCGTAGGGGATGTCGAAGCCGGTCGCACCGCCGAAGCGGGCGATGGCCACGGTGGCGGTCTGCATGGAGGTCCGGTTGACCATCGACAGCGCGATGATGAACTCGTTCCATGCGCCGATGAACGTCAGTATCGCGGTGGTGAAGACACCGGGCGCGGTGAGCGGAAGGATGACCTTGCGGAACGCCTGACCCGGAGTGCAGCCGTCCACCATGGCCGCCTGCTCCAGCTCACGCGGCAACTGACGGAAGAAGGCGGTCAGATTCCAGACCGCGAGCGGCAGGGCGAACGACAGCGACGGCACGATCATCGCCTGGTACGTGTTGACCCAGTGCAGATGGTTGGTGAAGAGCTTGAGCATCGGCACGACCAGGGAGATGCCGGGGAACATCGAGGTGGCGATGATCACCGCGAGTACGGCGTTCTTGCCCCGGAAGTCCAGCCGTGCGAGCGCGTACGAGGTGATCGTGGCGATCACCAGCGTCAGCACCGTGGTCGTACCGGCGACGATCAGACTGTTGAGCAGCGCCCGTCCGAATCCGTTGCCGGGGCGCAGCACCGCCCGGTAGTTGTCCAGCGACCACGGTGACGGCAGCAGGGACGTGGCGAACAGGTCCGAGCTGCGCCGGAAGCTGGAGACCGCCATCCAGTAGAACGGCGCCAGGCAGTACACGACGATCGCCGCCATCCCGAGAAGGCGGAGCGCGGTCCGGCGGGAGGCGGACCCGGTACGCCCGGACCCGGTACGCCCGGGCCGCGCCGGGGCGATGGCGCTCATACGGTTGCCTCCTTCGCCCGGCCGCGCCGCAGAAGTCCGGCGCGGCGCCTGCCCGTTCTCTTCTCCGTGCCGTCCGTGGAGAGGATGTCCGCCCCGAGGACCTTGACGAAGACGAAGGCGACCGCGGCCACGTAGAGGAAGAGCAGCACCGAGTACGCGGCGGCGGGGCCGTACCGGGTGTTGGCGGCCTCGTCGAAGGCGAGCATGGACAGCGTCTCCACCGAGTCCTTGTGGGCGCCGATGAGCACATAGGGAAGGTCGAACATCCGCAGTGCGTCGAGCAGTCGGAACAGCACCGCGACCAGCAGGACCGGGCGCAGCAGGGGCAGGGTGACCCGGGTGAACTGCTGCCAGGCGTTGGCGCCGTCCATCCGTGCCGCCTCATGGACCTCACCCGGTATGAGCTGCAGCCCGGCCAGTATCAGTAGACCGACGAACGGGGCGGTCTTCCAGGTCTCCGCGACGATGACGGCGAGCGCGGCCTGGAAACCGTCGGTGGTCCACAGCACCTGCTGTCCGAGGAGGGTGTTGGCCACACCGTCCGCCTGGAATATCCACTGCCACAGCAGGCCGGAGACCACGGTCGGGATCGCCCACGGCACCAGGATGGAGGCCCGTACGAGCGCCCGGCCGCGCACCACCTTGTGCATCACCAGCGCCATGACGACACCGAGCACGGTCTCGATCAGCACGGTGGTGAAGGTGAAGAACGTGGTGTTCGTCCAGGCGTTCCAGAACCGCTCGGCCGCCTCGCCGTGGAAGAGGCCGGCATAGTGGCCGAGACCGACGAACCGCTCGCCGGTCCGGACGAAACCGGAGCTGTCGAGGCCGGAGTTCTTGGTGAACAGGGACTCGCGGACGGCGGCGACGACCGGGTAGCCGGCGACGAGCCCCAGGACGGCGATCGTCGGGGAGAGGAGGACCGCGGCCAGACGGGCGGTGCCCTGCCGGCGGCGCCGGGCCGTGGGCGGCGCCGATCCGGGGGGCCGGGCGGTGGCCGGGGGCGGTGGTGCCGTCAGAGTCGGCATGGACGATTCACCTCAACAGGATGCGGGGGGCGGCGAGGGCCGGGGCTCCGGACGGCCGGGTACGGCGGCGGCCGTGCGAAGCCCCGGCGGCGTGGTCACGGGTTGCTGATCCCCTGGAGCTTCTTCTCCAGGCCCGCCAGGGCCTTCTCGGGCGTGACCTCTCCGTTCAGCGCGCGGTAGGCCGCCTCTTGGATCGCCGCGGTCGCGTCCCCGTAGCGCACGACGCGCGGCCGTGGGTTTGCGGTGAGGATCGACTGCTTGAGGACCGGGAGGTACGGGTACGTGGCGACGAGGTCCTTCTCGCCGTACAGCCGGGAGCGCGTGGGAGCGTTGGAGCTCAGCAGCAGGTTCTCCCGCTGCATCCGCTCACCGGTCATGAACGTCAGGAAGTCCAGGGCCGTCGCCTTGTGCTTCGCGTTCGAGCTGATCGCCAGGTTGTGACCGCCGAGGCTGGAGACCCCGGGGCCGTCGAGGCCGGGGAGCGGGGAGACGGCGAACTTGCCCGCCACCTTCGATGAGCCGTCGTCGGCGTTGGCGAGCGACCACTGATAGGGCCACTGGCGGTGGAACACCAGCCTGCCCTGCTGGAACGCCTGCCGACCCTCCTCCTCCTTGAAGGTGATCGCCTTCTTGGGAATCAGGCCGCTCTTGAAGGCGTCGGTGAAGAAGCTCAGGCCCTTCACGGCCTGGGGTGAGTTCACGCGCGGCCGGCCGCGGTCGTCCACGACGGAACCGCCCGCGCTGTCGACCATCTCGGCGAAGTTCACCGAGAGACCTTCGTACTTCTCGAACTGTCCCGCATAACAGGACATGCGCTTCGCCTCCGGCAGGGCGAGCACCTTGGTGCAAGCGTCCTTCATCTGCTTCCAGGTGCTCGGTGGCTTCACGCCTGCCTTCTCGAGCAAGTCCTTGCGGAAGTAGAGCAGTCCGCCGTCCGAGGTCCAGGGCGCCGCGTACAGCCCGCCCCGGTAGGAGGCGCCTTCGATGGTCGGCTTGAGGTACGCGGAGGTGTCCAGGGCGTCCTTCGGCAGTCGCGCGATCCATCGGTTGGCCGCGAACTCCGCCGTCCAGACCACGTCGAGATTGAGCACCGAGAACTCACCGGACTTCAGCTCCGCGTCCTGGATCATCCGCTGCCGCTGCTCGTCCGGCGAGTCGGACAGCTCGATGGCGCGTACGCGCTCCTTGGGGTGACCGGCGTTCCAGCGGTCGATGATCTTGGACAGGGTGCCGTTGTTGTCCTTGCCCGTGGCGAGGGTGATCGGCCCCCGGCCGGTGAGCGCCGACGCGCTGTCCTCGGCGTCGCCGCCCCCGCCCGTACCGCTTCCGCATCCGGCGAGAGCGGACGCGACCAGTGCCGCGACGCCTGCTCTTGGCAACCAGTGACCCATTGGTCTCTCCTCACTTCACGCCTTCGTCGGCGGTACAGCCGGGGCGCGGTGCCGGAAAGACTAGGAAGGCCGAAGTGGAATCGTCTACGGTTACCGGCAAGTTTCTTTCATATATTTGCAAGGAGACGTCATGCCCTGCACACCGAACGGAGCGCGACGGGGACGTGCGGAGGATGGCGGGTGGTCCCCATGGCGGTGCGGCCTGCTGGGGGATGAGGGAACGCCACAGGGGCGCCCCGCCGTCGCGGGGCGCCCCTGTGGTCCGTTGTGTCGCGCCGGTCAGTCGGTGTCGCCGGCGCGGGGCGGAGCGACACCGGTGCTGCCGCGCACCACCAGTTCGGGCTCGAAGAGCAGCTCCTCCGGGCGCCCGTTCTCACCGGAGATCTGGTTCGTCAGCAGGGCGACCACGGCCCGGCCCATGGCGTCGACCGGCTGCCTGACGGTGGTCAGCGGCGGATCGGCGAAGGGCATGAAGGCCGAGTCGTCGTACCCCACGACCGAGACATCGCCGGGGACGTCGAGTTTCATCCGGCGGGCCGCCCTGATCACTCCCAGGGCCATCGCGTCGCTGCCGCAGACCACGCCGGTGACGCCGCGCTCGAAGAGCTGCAAGGCGGCCGACGTCCCTCCCTCCAGGGTGTACATGGTCTGCACGATGTCCGGGTCCGCATCGGTTTCACCCAGGTGTTCCCGGACGGCCGACCGGAAGGCGCCGATCTTGCGCCCGGCCGGGACATGGTCCTGCCCGCCCCCTGCCAGGCCGATCCGCCGGTGACCGAGGGAGGCGAGATGGCGGACGGCGAGTTCGACCGCGAGCGCATCATCGGCGGAGACGCACGGGATCTTCAGATCCTCGATGATGCCGTTGACGGCGACGACGGGGAGCCCGCGCTCCGCCAGGCGGTCGTAGTGGGCGTGGTCCGCCGCCTGTTCCGAATGGAGACCGCAGACGAAGACCGCGCCGGCGACCTGGTGTTCCAGCAGCATGTCGACGTAATCGCTCTCCTGCACTCCGCCCAGCGTCCGTGTGCACAGCACAGGGGTGAAGCCCCGCTGGGCGAGCGTGCTGCCGATGACCTCCGCGAACGCCGGAAAAACCGGGTTGCCCATCTCGGGGACCACCAGGCCGACCAGGCGGTTCGCCCGTCCGCGCAGCTGCGGCGGCCGCTCGTACCCCAGGACGTCCAGTGCCGTCAGCACGGCGGCACGGGTGGACTGCGCGACCCCCGGTTTGCCGTTCAGGACGCGACTCACCGTCGCCTCACTGACGCCCGCGTACTCCGCGACCTCCACCAATCGACTCGCCATGCCGCAAGTCTATGGCAAATTCCTTGCAGGCCTTGCTGGTGCTTTCAGCGACCAGCCGGAGGGGCGGGAGGCCGGACACGCTCTGCCCTCCGTGTCTCTCGGGAGCGGACGGGTCGCCCCTCGCTATATTCGAACTAGAATCGAACAGTGCAGGATGATCGGTACGTGACCGCGGGCCCCTGGGCCAGGGTCTCCCTCCCCGACGGGCAGCAGCTCGACGCTGTCGTCACCGGACGGACCCGTACCCCCGACGGGCAGTGGTGGTACGAGCTCGAAGCCCTCCTCACCGCACGCAGCACCCTGGGTGACGGCCGTGTCGTCGCCGAACCCACACCCGTCGCGTTCAGCGCTCCGGCGGGCCATGTCGCCCCGATCCCCGGAGAGGACTACCGGGCCGTACCCACGCACGGGGCGGTCGCCGGCCGCCAGTGGCAGGTCGAGAACCTCCGGCGCACGCTCGACGGACCCACGCGGCGGCTCCACCGGCGCGACTGCTGGCAGGCGCGGACCGCCCACGAACGGGTCACGACGAGGGAGGCGTACGCGCTGCTGGCCGACCCGGACGTGGAGCCGTGCGACACCTGCCACCCGGAGCGGGCGCTCCGGCGCGGTTGAACGGGCCGAACGGCGGGCTGCGCCGAGCTCCACCCCGGCATACCATGACAAACCCCATGGAATCCCATGGAGCGCCATGGACGGAGCAGGGAGAGAGGGCCCGTCATGCCACGACCCATCTGGCGAGGTGCGATCAGCTTCGGCCTGGTCACGATCCCCGTCCAGGTCGTGAGCGCCACGGAGTCCCACGACATCACCCTCCATCGAGTCCATGCCCAGGACAACGGCCGTATCCGTAACCGCAAGGTGTGCGAGCTCGACGGGGAAGACGTCCCCAACGAGGAGATCGCCAGCGCCTACCCGGTCTCCCGTGACCAGGTCGTACCTCTGACCGACGAGGACTTCGACCGTCTGCCCATCCCCACGGCCAAGACGTTCGAGCTCCTCGCGTTCCTCCCAAGCCAGGAGATCGATCCCCTGCAGCTGGACCGCGCCTACTACCTGCAGGCGGACGGGCCCGCGGCGGCCAAGCCCTACGTCCTCCTCCGGGACGCGCTGGACCGGTCGGGCAAGGTCGCCATCGGCAAGGTCGCGCTCAGAGGCAAGGAGGTCCTCGCGCTGATCCGCATCCACGAGGGCGCCCTGACGATGCACACGATGCTCTGGCCCGACGAGATCCGCCCGCACACGGGTCTCGCCCCCGATCGCGACGTCCAGCTGACCGACGAGGAACTGCGGCGTGCCCAGGAGCTCATGGAGAGCATGGACGAGGTGCCGGAGGAGGAGCTGCACGACGACTACACCAACGCGCTGGTGGAGGTCGTGACAGCGAAGCTGGAGGGCCGCGAGATCGAACCGCCGCCGGAGCCCGAGGCACCGTCCGGGCAGGTCGTCGACCTCATGGCCGCACTGGAGGAGAGTGTCCGGAAAACCAAGCAGACCAGGGGCGGAAAGCCTGCGGACGCGGGCGCCAGGAAGTCCGCCGAGAAGAACTCCGCCGAGAAGAAGTCCGCCGAGAAGAAGCCGGCGAAGAAGCCCGCGAAGAAGACGGCGTCCCGGGCACGCAAGGGGGCGTGACCTACCCGGGTACGGCCCAGTGGCGCAGCAGCGTGCCGGCCCGTCGGCTCACGACCGTCACCGGGGAGGGGTCCATGATGGCCAGGCACGCCTGGTGCCCCTCACCCGTCTCCAGATCGAGAAGCTGGACGACGTCCACCGCATCGGGCCGGTCGGGCCATGCCACGATGGCCGGCGGCTCCTGGGGCGGGGACAGTTCCAGCCTCCGGAACGGTACGCGCATCCCCAGCCCGAGAGCCTTCACCACGGCTTCCTTGCGGCACCAGTACCGGAGAAAGGCCGTCGGCCGCTCATCGGGTGACATCCGGTCGAGGACGGCGCGCTCGTTCTCGGACAGCGCGGTGGACGCCAACCCGTCCACGTCCAGGGCCCGGTCGGCGGGCTCCACATCCAGACCGACCTCGGCCGCTCGGCAGAAGGCAACGCCCACCAGGCCGCCGCCGTGCGTCACGGAGAACCGTATGCCTGTCGGACCCTCTCCCCGTGCCGTGACCTTGCCGTGCGGTCCGCCGCACTGCGAGCACCGCCGTTCGAGGCCGACCCGGGCGGGTTCCATGGCGAGGTACTCACCCAGCGCGATACGGCTGATCGCACACCCGAGGAGAAACCGCCGGCGGTCGTCCGGACGGAGATAGGCGTCGAGCCTCGTCCGTTCGACCGGGTCGAGCAATCGGACCAGCTCGTCGTGGGCATCGTCGAGTTCCGCCCACCACACGTGCACCGTCCGGTCCGGGAGCGCACTGGTCAACGGTTCTGCTCCGATGTGTCGGTCGTTCCGCGCAAGTCGGCTGTGTGGTCGGTCCCCGAAAGTGGAGCCGCTGTCATAACGGTCTGCCGTTGCATTCCATGGCGGCGGTCAAGGAATCGAAACAAGGGAAGGAGGAAAGCTCCGAAATGCGGAGAAGAGCTTCATCGGTTCTCGTCGTACGGGTGGCCGTACGGTCGGCGCTCCGGAATTCCCTGATCGTGATCGAGCTCTTCCTTTTCCTCCGGAACCGTCGGCCGGCCGGCCAGTTCTCGCTGAAGGGCGTCGAAGTCCGCCGACGGAGACGTGTACTTGAGCTCGCGGGCCACCTTCGCCTGCTTGGCCTTCGCACGGCCACGTCCCATAGCTGCATCTCCCGGGAATAGGAGCGGTGCGGCCGGTCGAACGACGGAACCGCTCGTCTCTTACGTCACAGGGCGTACGTTACCATGTGCACTACACCCACGCCATGTCATATGGGTGCAGGCCGAAGGGGTCACACGGCCCTGTTTTCGCTCCTCGCGAGGCGTGTCCGGAACACGGCTCCCATGCGGTGACGGCCTCACCGAAGGCGCAACGGCGACCACTTGACGCCCCCCGCCGGGCGTCGGTGCGGCCAATGGGGCCCCGGCCCCCCGGGCGCTCGGTGGACCGTGCGCCGCAGGCGGAAAACATGGATACGGGTGAGCAGCGGATCGGCCTCGAAATCCTTTCTCGTGCGCTCACCATGGATTCGACCATAGGCGAGTATGCCGACCTCGGTCGAGGTGAATACGGGCCGGGTGCGCGGGCCGCGATGTGAAGCCGGCAGCAAGGAGAATCGCGGGCATGGCGTCATCGTGGAAAATGTGCGATGTTTCACCGAGAAGCCTGGTATTTCCCTTTCTGTGATCTGCGGGGCCGCGCAGGTCGTTCCCTGTCCGGGGCTCCTCTTCTGCAATGCAAGGATTCTGTCGGCACCATTGCTGAGGAATGCCTGAGATCGGGTCGGCGCAATGTACAGGCGTATCGATGCCCGGATCCGGAGCCTGCAGGTTCCGTCGTCGCCCAGCGCCTAGCGGAGCCAATTCCGACCGTCGGGCCGGAAGATGCCTCCTCAGTGCCGCCCATGGATGACAGAGGGTCAGCTGTACTGCGACATCCGCAGGGACAGCCCTCTGGTGACGGGCCCGCGTCCGGGCTCACGAGGCCTTCGGCCGACAGACTTCCGCGTGAGGTCGCAGGGGCTGCCGGACCGCCCGAAGGTGCACCGGGCGTGCGGCTCCGTACGGCGGGCATGCGCCGGATCGTGCGTGTCCCGGGCCGGATCAGTGCGGCAGCAGCGGCGGCAGCGGAGGCAGCGCGGGACCCGGGCGGCAGCGCGCCCAACCCGCGCCGCACAAGCGGAAGGTCCCCCGCCTGTCGTCGGAAGGCGGGGGACCGGTGGGGTTTGCGAGGTGTCAGAGTTGTCCCAGGGGCCCGCTGAAGCCCGAGGCGGCGGCCGCGTCGGGGGAGACCAGCTTCTTGGGCACCTTCGAGACCTGCGAGAACAGATCGAAGTCCCCGCCGAACGAGTACGCGTGGTTCCCCGAGGGGGTGTCGTACCACGAGTAGGGGTCCCGGTCGTCGGCGACGGCGGGGGTGATGCTCAGCACGCTGGTGGCGCAGAGCAGACCACCGGCGATTCCGGCCCGGCGCAGAAGCTGTTGGGCATGATTCGTTTGTTCCATGCCTTTCTCCTAACAAGGAGTGACGCCGGGCCGCCGGTGCAACTCGCGGCCCGTTGAAGACTTTCCGTTCTTTCCCTCATTGGGGGGGAACGCGCTGTGTGGTGCGGAAAGGCGATTGGGCCGCAGGCCACACGATGGCCGCATGACTGACGCACTTCTCTCCGCGAACGGCATCGCCCGGCTCGCCGAAGCGTTGACCGAGCACGGGTTCAGCCGGGACGGCCTCGTCGCCCGGGTCGGGCACGGGGCGGCCCGGGATCTCAATCGCTACGTCGTCGAACCGGCCCTCGCCGCGCTCTGTGACGACGAGCCGCTCTCCACGCTGATCCGGCTGTTCCTGTGCGGCCGCTCCGTACTGGCCGCCGACGCCTCCCGTGCGCTGTCTCCGCTCCCGCTGTCCGAGGCGCTGGACGCGGGACTCCTCGAGCAGGACGGCCAGGACGGGCGGGGCGGCCAGGACGGGCGGGACCGGCAGGATCACGTACGCGCCGGGGTCTACCTGCACCCGTACGAACAGTGGTGGGTCGTCTCGGACTTCCCCCCGTTCCTGACGGCCGCCCGTCCGCACGACCGGGAGTACGTTCTGCCCGTCGGGCCCACCGCCGCCATGCTCCGGCGCGTGACCGTTCCCCATCCCGTCGGCAGCGCACTGGACCTCGGCACCGGCTGCGGTGTCCAGGCGCTGCATCTGTCGACCCTGGCCGGACACGTCACGGCGACCGACCTGTCACCGCGAGCCGCGCGATTCGCCGCCACCACGGCCGCACTCAACGGCCTCGACTGGGAGGTGCTGCGGGGCGACATGCTGGAGCCCGTGGCGGGCCGCCGCTTCGATCTCGTGGTCAGCAACCCCCCGTACATCGTCGGGCCGGGAACCGTCACCTCGTTCTACCGGGACTCGGGGCGGCCCGGTGACCGGATCTGCAACGAGCTGGCGGGCGCGGCCCCCGGTCTGCTCACCGACGGCGGCTTTCTGCAGTTCCGGGCGAACTGGGCGCATGTCCAGGGAGAGGACTGGAGGGAGCGGGTCGCCTCATGGGTCCCCGTGGGCGCGGGGATGGACGCCTGGATCGTGCAGAGTCACCGGACCGACGCCGCCGACTATGTGGACCACTGGCTCAGGGAGAACGGCGAGGAGGAGTCGGCCGGCCGTACGGCGTGGCTGGAGTGGTTCAAGGAACAGCGCATCGAGGCGGTCGGGGGCGGCACGGTGGTGCTGCGCAGGAGCGGGCGGCGCGATCCGGTCGTCCGGGTCGAGGAGTTGAGCGACGGGGAGCAGCTGCTCGGCGCTCAGGTGGCGGGGTGGTTCGAGCGGCAGGACTGGCTGCGCGACCACGATCCGCTCGCGGCCCGTTACGTGCCCGCGCCCGGCCTGGTGCTCTGGCAGGAGGGCGCGCTGCGGGGCCGGGACGGCTGGCAGCTCCGGCGGCAGGTGCTGCGCGTGACCGGCTCCGGTGTGGGCTGGAGCGAGGAGACCACTCCGCTGGCCGTGAGCCTGCTGGGCGGTATCGGCAGTGCACGGTCGCTGCGCGAACACCTCGAACAGCTCGCCACCGAGCACGGTTCCGACCCGGCGGGACTTGTCGAGAGCGCCCTCCCCCACGTGGCTCGTCTGGTCGAACGTGGAGCGCTGCTGCCGGCCGAGCTCGCCGACAGCGGGGACTCCTGACCGGGACGCGGTGTCGCCACCACGACATCCCGGAACGTTGGTGGTGGCGCGACGCCGAATGCGGATTCGTACGGGGTTACTCCGTGTCGGGAACAGCCATCTCGCCCAGCAGCGACCAGTCGTCCTGCGGGACCTTCATGTTCACGATCCGCGGCGTCTCGGACAGGTGGGGCGGCAGAGTCCGCTGGGCCGCCTTGAAGTGGTCCGACTGCACGTGCGTGGCCCCGGCCTCGTCGTCGCGGAAGGCCTCGACCAGCACGTACTCCGTGGGGTCCTCGACGCTCCGGGACCAGTCGAACCACAGGCAGCCCGGTTCGGCGCGCGAGCCGGCGGTGAAGTCGGCGGCGATCTCCGGCCACCGGTCGGCGTACTCGGGACGGACCTTGAACTTGGCCGTGATGAAGATCATCGGATGCCTCTCGTCGCACTGATCACACGCGCACGCTGCCTGCATGCCTGCATGCCTCGCGTCCAGGATTCGCACGCTACCAAGGCGGGTCGCACCCGGCCGGTCGTGGGTGATCCGCCGCGTCCGACGGGGTGGTCAGGGGAAATGCGGGCACCGCGGGTCCCGGAGGGGCGTTGTGGTGCCGGGTCTCCGGGCACCGAGGGGCGTTGTGGTGCCGGGTCTCCGGGTGCTGGAGGGGCTGCGGTGCCGGGTCCGGCGGTCGGCCCCTTGGACGCGCTGCGCCGCTCGTCGCTGGACTGCATCGGGCTGCGGGTGAGAACAACGCGGGGTTCGCCGACGCCTTCGCCCAGGTGACCGGGGGTGTGGCGACCCCGTCGGGTTCCCTGCATGCCGGAGGGCGTGCCGCGATCCCGTTCGGCACCGCGCCTGCCGGAGGGGCGCGCCGCGATCCCGGCCGGCGCCGGGGCGTGGCTGCCCGGACTCACCCGATCGGCCCACTCGCCTGCGAGATGGTTGGTCACAGGGCGCAGGGTGGTTCCATGTGGTCCCGTCGACTCGCCCTGGGCGCTGTGGTCCTGCCGCTGGCACTGCTGGTGATGCGGGACGCTCCGGTACGGCTCGTGCCGCCCGAGCCGATCGTCGTCGGCCCCCGGCAGCCGCGCGGTGCGCCGCAACCCGCGATCGTCAGCCGGGCCGCCTGGCGGGCGGACGAGCGCATGGTCAGGCACCAGGCGACGTACACGGGTGCGGTGAGCGCGGTCTTCATCCATCACACCGGACACCCCAACGGTTACGACTGCGCCGATGTCCCCGCCATGCTCCGGGCGCTGCAGACGGACCATGTGAGGCGGCAGGGGTGGGACGACATCGGCTACAACTTCGTCGTGGACCGGTGCGGGACCGTCTACGAGGGCCGGGCGGGCGGCGTGGGACGTTCGGTGCACGGGGCGCACACCAAGGGATTCAACGCCGACAGCGTGGGAATCGCCGCCCTGGGCAGCTTCGACGCCGGGGTGACGGTGCCGCGGGCGCTCATCGACGGGATCGCGAAGGTCGCCGCGTGGAAGTTGCGGTACGGGGCCGACCCGCGCGGCATGGTGCGACTGGTGTCGACGAACGACGAGAGCAAGTACAAGGAGGGCGCCACCGCCGAGCTGCATGTCATCTCCGGGCATCGCGACAGTCACCAGACCCGCTGCCCCGGCGACGCGCTGTACAGGCGGCTGCCCGCGATCCGCGAGGCGGCGGCCCGGCTGCGCCGGAGCTGATGCCCCTGCTCGCGCTTCCCTCCGGACGCGGTACGAGGGCCGGCCGTGGCCCCTCCTCGAGCCCGACCGGCCGTCCGACGCGGCAACCGGTCATCGGCATCCGCGACCACCGTCGACCCGGCGACCGCGACCGGCGACGGTAACGGCTATCGCGACCGTTATCCGCGACCACTGTCGACCCGGCGACGGTGACCGTAACCGGCAATCGCCACCGGCGGCTGTCACGCCGGACGGCAGAACGACCGCGGACGACCCCTCGGTTGCGTCGGGCCCCGGCGGCGGCAACGCGGCTGTCCGGCCTCGGCCGGGTGCCCCATAGTGCCTGTGCCACCCCTTCCGTTGTGCACTCCACGGACCGGGAGCGACGGGGCCGGCCGTGACGTCCGCGTGGTCGCGGACCACTGACCAGGGCCGCGGCGGCCAGGATCGCGGCCGGGGACCGGCATGCGGGTTCCCCCGTAGTACTTGAGAGCTACCGCCCAAGAGCACTCCTCAGCGGGACGTCGACCACAACCGGCGGCTCCTAGCCTCCTACTCAACTGCTCCCCGTGCGTAGGAAGGAAGGCCCCCATGCGAGCTGCGTCGCGTCTCAGGCGTGGGTTGCTGGTGGCCGTAGCCGCCGGATCCATCGTGCTGTCGGTCAGCGCCGCCACGCGGTCCGGGATGCCGGGTACGCCTCCCGCCCCAAGGCTCGCCGCGGTGAGCGCCGACACCCTCGAGGCGCGCTACGCCGCGAACCGGGACTACATCACCGAGTCCGAGCGTGCGGCGCGGCACATGGGCGACACCGCCCGCGCACAGCACCTCGGCGGACTCCGCGCGCAGGGACGACAGTTCCTCTCCTTCAGTACGGACGGCGACGGGCTGGCCGTCGAGGTGATCGGGGACCTGGCCCACGCGGACCGGGTCGCGGTCGTGGTGCCCGGCTCCGACACCACGATCGACACCTTCGACCGACTCGGCACCCGGTACGCCTCGTTGAACGGCGGGGCCCGGGCGTTGTACGCGCAGATGCGCCGGACGGCACCGGACACCGAGGTCGCCGTGGTGGCCTGGCTCGGCTACCACGCGCCGCGGACGATGAGCCGGGACGTCGTCACCACGGCGCGTGCGGAGGAGGGCGGACGACAGCTGCGAAAGCTGGTCGAGCGGGTACGCGACGCGAACCCCACCGCCTCCGCCGCCCTGCTGTGCCACTCCTACGGGTCCGTGGTCTGCGGCAGCGCCATCGCGGGAAGCCCCGGCAGGATCCCGGCACTCTCCGGTATCGCGGTCTTCGGCAGTCCGGGCATGGGGGTGCGGTCGGTCTCCGAGCTGCACAGCGAGGTTCCGGTGTGGGCGGGCCGCGGTACGGACGACTGGATCAGGGAGGTGCCCAACACCGAAGTCAGCCTCCTGGGGAGGACGATCGGCTTCGGCACCGACCCGACGTCCCGTCAGTTCGGGGCGCGGCATTTCGCCGCGGGCTCCGGCGGCCACAGCGACTACCTCAGGTCCGGCACCCTCGCGCTGCGCAATCTCTCCCTGATCGCCCTCGGCCGGGGCGCGGAGGTCTCCCATGACTGATCTGCGGCTCCGGCCTCTCGTCCCACCCCTCGAGCCTCCGCGCAAACCCCCGTGCGCGGACGGCGCACCGGCCGCCGGTCAGCGGGCCGGCGGCCGGTTGCGTACGGCCGTACTCCGGATCGAGGCGGCGACCCCGGCGGACCGTGACCGGGCCGTCGATGTGCTGCGCGTCCTGGCCATTCTGGGGATCGTCCTCGGCCATTGGCTGGTGAGCGCGGTGACGCTGCGCGCCGACGGCCATCTGATGGGCGACAGCCCCTTGCGGCACATGCCCGGCTTCACACCGGTGTCCTGGCTGCTGCAGCCACTGGCGATCTTCTTCTTCGTCGGAGGGCGGGTCGCGGCCCAGGGGTACGCCGCCGCACAATCCCGCGGAGTCCGCTACGGCTGGTGGCTGGCCGAACGGCTGAAGAGGTTTCTGCGCCCGGTGACCACCCTGTTGGCCATGTGGGCGCTGGTGGTGGCCGGACTGGTCGCCGCGGGGGTCGCGCACGAGACGATCCGTACGCTGCTGAAGCTCGTCATCTCACCGCTGTGGTTCCTGCTGGTGTTCGCCGTGCTCACCGCCGTGACGCCGCTGGTCCACCGGGTGAGTGCCCGGGTCGCCGCCGTGGCGTGCGGGGCGGTGGCCGCACTGGACGCGGCGCATTCCGCGTCCGGCGGTGCCGGATGGGTCGATACGCTCCGGCAGCTCAATGTCCCCCTGGGCTGGCTGGTGCCGTTCAGTCTGGGCGTGGCGTGGGCGGCGGGCGGATTCGGCCGCCGGCGGGAGGCGGCCGCACTCCTCGTGGGCGGCGCGCTCGCCACGGCGGGACTGATCCTGTGGTGCGGTTACCCCGCCAGCATGGTCGGCGTTCCCGGGTCGACGGCGTCCAATCTCGATCCGCTCTCGCTCGCCGCCGTCACCTTCGGTCTGGCCCAGTGCGGTGGGGCCCTGCTGTTGTGCGGGCCGCTCCGCCGCATGGTGGGGCAGCCGCCGGAGGCCGGCCACCGCTCATCCGGGTCATCCGGGGGACCGGAAGTGCGGGCGGGCGCGGGCGCGTTCGCCTGGGCGGCCACGGCGCTGATGAACATGTCGGCGATCACGGTGTTCCTCTGGCACCAGACCGCCATGCTCGCCGTGACCGTGGTGGCCCTCGGCATCGGCGATCCGCTCTTCGGTCTGCACACTCCTCCCGACCAGCCGGCCTGGGCCGCCGCCCGACTCGCCTGGATTCCCGTTTTCGTCATGGTCCTGATCGCGCTGTGCGCCGCTTTCCGTGATGTGGGGCATAGGTCCCGGACCCGGCTCATCCGCCACAGCGGGATGTGAATATCGAAACGATATTCGAAGCGATAATCCCCGTTCCTACGGTCACAGTTCGTGATTTCGGCAGTCTCTCCTGGAAGGGTCAATGGGCGCAATATCCATCGAATCAATAAGCACGCTGTATGTGAAATACGAGAATGACTTGAGGGAGGTACGGGACGCCCAGCGGAATTTCCTCCAGGAGCGCGGAAAGTCGATGAAGGCCCAGCTCGACGATCTGGAGGCCGAGATCACCTATCTGCTCCTGCGTGAACTCCGTCCCGAAGTCGTGGTGGAGATCGGGACCTTCTACGGCTGGTCCACGATGTGGATCCTCAGTGCGCTGCGGGACAATGGAACCGGTCACCTCCACTCGTTCGACATCGTCGACAATGTGGTGCGCAACGTGCCCGAGGAACTGTCCGCCCAGCGCTGGACGTTCACCAAGGGGAATGTCCGGGAGCATCTTGGCAGGATCCCCGGCAAGACGGATTACCTCTTCATCGACGCGGACCACGGGGCGCGTTTTGCGCACTGGTACATCGACCATGTGTTTCCGGCCGTGCCCGCCGGTACGCCCACCAGCGTCCACGATGTGTTCCACGGCCGCCGGCCGAAGCCGCTCAGCGAGGGTTCTGTCATCGTCAAGTGGCTGGCCGAGCAGGGGATCGAATTCTTCACCCCGTCTGCCGCCAAGGCGCCCGAGGTGACGGCGCAGCTCTCCGTGGTGAAGAAGGATCTCGGACTCGACGAGCCGGTCCGCAATAGCCCGGACAACCCGATGATTTTCTTCGACCTCCCGTAGCCGGCGTAGGACCGGACCCGGTGGGTCCGGTTCCCCTCTGTTCCTCCTCCTGCTGAGCCTCCGTCCCCACAGACGTCGAGGGTTCCGTTTCCGTCAATCCGGCTTTCACAGGTTCAGGTTGGCGACGGGCCTTGGCGCGCGCCTATAGTGATCAATCGATCACCTGTGCTACGGGGGCGCAGGGTGGATACGGGGGATGAGCAAGCATGGCTTCCGTTGATTCCAGGCTTGACGGAGCCTCGGCCTCATCGCGGTGTTCGCCCCGCTGTCGGTGTGGAAGTACCGGACGCGGAGCTGATTCCGCCCCCCGGCGCCGGTCGCGGAGCTGATTCCCGGAGCTCCGGGGCTCGGAGTCGGTCCCTGGCGCTCCGGGGTTCGGCGGCGGTCCCCGGCGCTCCGGGTCCGGAGCTGGTCCCGCGGCGCTTTTCGGCGTTGGGGGCTGCTCCCCCGGCGCGCTGGGCGTTCGGAGCTGGTTCCCGGAGCTGCGGGGTTCGGGCGTGGCCACCGGCGCTCCGGGGTTCCGGAGCGGACACCCGCGCTCCGGGATTCCGGAGCGGAGCGGCCCACCGGCTCGTGCCGGTCGCCGGGATGCCGGTCAGTCCCCCGCCACGACCAGACCGGCCTCGTAGGCGAAGACGGCCGCCTGGGTGCGGTCGCGCAGGCCGAGCTTCACCAGGATGCGGCTGACGTGCGTCTTCACGGTCTGTTCGGCGATGACGAGCTGCTCGGCGAGCTCGGAGTTGGACAGGCCCTGGGCGATCAGGCAGAGCACTTCCGTCTCGCGTTCGGTCAGATCCGCGACACGCTCCCGGCGCGGTGCGCGGGGAGAGCCCATCCGGGAGAACTCCTCGATCAGGCGCTTGGTGACGGTCGGTGCGAGCAGCGCGCCGCCCGTGGCGATGGTCCGTACCGCGTCGGCCAGCTGGTGTGCGGAGGAGTTCTTCAGCAGAAAGCCGCTCGCGCCGGCCCGCAGCGCCTCGTACACATACTCGTCCAGATCGAAGGTCGTGAGCATGAGGATCTTGGTGACGCTGCCGTCCGCGGTGATCCGGCGGGTCGCCTCGAGCCCGTTGAGGACGGGCATCCGGATGTCCATCAGGGCGACATCCGGGGCGAGTTCGGCGACCTGACGGATCGCGTCCTCGCCGTTCACCGCTTCACCGACGACATCGATGTCCGGCTGGGCGTTGAGCAGGATTCCGAAGCTCTCGCGGATCATGGTCTGGTCGTCGGCGATCAGCACCCGGATCGTCATGAACCCTCGCTCTCGCCGGTCGGCAGCGAAGCCGTCACTTCGTACCACCCGTCTTCTCTCAGCCCGACCCGCAGGGTGCCGCCGAGTGTCGCCGCCCGTTCCCGCATGCCCAGCACGCCGTGTCCGGACCCGGCCTGGCGGCGTACGGGGCCCGTCGCCGGGCTGTTCACCACGCGGAGGCCGATGTCCGCATGTCCGTACGATATCCCGACTTCCACCTGTGAACCGGGGGCATGGCGCAGCACGTTGCTCAACGCCTCCTGGACGATCCGGAAGGCCGACAGCGCCACGCCCTGCGGCAGCGGCCGGGGGGTGCCGGAGACGACCGTGTCGATACGGAGTCCGGCCGCCCGGACATTGGCCACCAGCTCGTCGATGTTCGTCAGGGTGGGCTGGGGCGCGTAACGGCCGTCGGAGCCCTGCTCGTCCGACCGGAGCATGCCCAGGATGTGCCGCAGCTCGGTCAGGGCGGCGAGCGCGTTCTCCCGGATGCCGGCGAAGCTGTCGCTGAGCTCCTGGGGAGGGTCGGGGACCCGGTAGGGGGCGGCCTCCGCCTGGACGGCGACGACGGACATGTAGTGGGCGACGACATCGTGCAGTTCACGGGCGATCCGTGTGCGCTCCTCCAGCAGGGTCCGCCGGGAGCGTTCGATCTCCGTGAGGTTCTCCTGCCGCTTCAGCTTCCGCTGGGCGTCCCGCCGGCCGCGCAGGGCCCCCTCGATCACCAGGCCGACGGCGGAGAGCGTCGCGAACAGGGCCAGGTTGCTGGCGGCGGCCTCCGGCCGCAACAAGGCTTCCAGCAGCGATCCGGCCAGCACACCGATCACCCACAGGCCGACGAACGCCGGTGCCCTCACCCGCCAGCCGACGATCAGCGTGACGGTGACGTGCGCCATCAGCCCCGGCTCCGTCCACGGCCAGGGATCGCCGGGGGCCAGACGGCCGTACTCCGATGCCGTGAGGACGGCGTAGGCGAGCACCGGGGGCAGCGACAGCCACCAGGCGGCCATGGGCCGGACCAGGGCCAGTGGGATGGGCAGCGTCTGCCCGGCGGCGAGGGCGAGGCAGAGTGCCCCGGGCGCCCGGAGCCGCTCCAGGATCAGAGCGGTGTTGCTGCCGGTCAGGAGGAGCGCGAAGAGTACGGCGCTGATCAGGGGCAGCCGGCGCAGCACGCGGTTGCGCGTACGGGAGAGATACGGCATCGGACGGGGCGCGAAGGAGAAAAGGTCCCGTGCCAGGGTGCGGAAGGTGGACGAGAAGCGGAGTTCCGGCCCGGCCGGTGGGGTCTTCGCCCGCTGCGGCGTGCTGTCCTGATCCGTCGTCACCCGGTCCATGGTAAGTGCGCCGGACCAGGCCGGTGGCCTGGGCCCACGGTGCGAAATGGCTTCAATAACGCGGCGAAAGAAGGCCTCCCTAGATTCAGCCGCAGAAGCATTCCGCATTCCTGCCCATGCACAAGGAGTCGGGAAGATGAACGGTCCGAACGGCCAGGCGCAGTGGCAGGGACAGGAGCGCTCCATAACCGCGCTGAAACTCCCAGAGTTCTTCGAGGCGCAGGTACGACTCACCCCGGACGTCCCGGCGGTGAGTTTCCGCGACACCCATCTCACTTACCGGGAGCTGAACGAACGGGCCAACCGGCTGGCTCGGCTGCTCGTCGCCCACGGCGCCGGCTCCGAGACGTATGTCGCCGTGGCCGTCCCCCGCTCGGAACAGCTGGTGGAGGCCTGGCCTGCGGATATCTGCACCGGCCCGCGATGACCGCGGAGCGCTTCGTCGCCGATCCGTACGGGGCGCCCGGCAACCGTATGTACCGGACCGGAGACCTGGCGAGCTGGGACGCCGACGGGCGGCTGCAGTTCTGCGGCCGGGCGGACACCCAGGTCAAGATCCGCGGATTCCGGGTCGAACCCGGCGAGGTCGAGGCGGCGGTCGGCCGCTGCGCCGGGGTCGCCCGCGGGGTGGTGATGGTCCGTGAGGACCGGGCCGGCGACCCGCGTCTGGTGGCGTACGTCCAGCAGAAGCCCGCCGCGCGAGGCGAGGCGCCGCTGGTCCCGGCGGCACTGCGCTGCTCGCCCTGCTCGACGCCTACCCGGCCCCGTCCGACGGCCCGGGCACCGGCGGCCTCGAGGAGATCCTCACGCGGATGCACGACGGGTACGCCGAGGTGTACGGGCTCCCCGAAGGCGCCGCGCAGGAGCCTCCCGGCATCGAGGAGATGCGTACCCGGATCGTCGGCTGGCTCGGGCGGGGCGAGAGCGAGCTGCGCCATCTCGACGACGGTCAGCGGGCGGCCGCGCTGGACGTCATGGTGAACAACGTGACGATCACGAGCGCGCGCCGGCCGGACCGGTTCCGCGGGACCATGCTCCTGGTCGTGGCCGCGCGGAAGCGTCAGGAGGGGAACACCCCCGAGGCCTGGAAGGAGTTCCTCGACGGCGAACTGGAGGTCCACGAGGTGGACTGCGAGCACCCGAGGATGCTGGAGCCGCAGTCGGCCGCCGAGATCGGCCGGATCATCGCCCCCAGGATCGCGCCGTCGGCCGGGCCGCTCGAGTCGGTCCCCGTGTCCGAGTCGGTTTCGGTGTCCGGGACGGCTCGGCTGTCCGGGCCGGCTCCGGCACCCGATGCGGCCCCGGCGCCCCAGGCGGCCCCGGCACCCGATGCGGTCTCGGCACCCGATGCGGCCCCGGCGCTCGACGGGGGCCCGGCGCCCGAGGCGGTCACCGCGACGCCGTCCCGCGAGCGGAGCGCCGGATGACCATCCCGGTGCTGCCGTCCACCGGTGTCCTCGGAGTGCTGGGCGGTATGGGGCCGCTGGCCTCCGCGGAGTTCCTCAGAACGCTCTACGCCCGCGAGTGGGCCGGGCCGGAACAGTCGCGCCCGCGCGTGCTGCTCGACTCCGACCCCGCCTTCCCCGACCGCACCGAGGCGATCCGTCAGGGCCGGGTGCGGGAGATGACCGAGCGGCTGGAGGCCCGGCTGGCGGAGCTGCTGGCGCGCGGGGCCAGCCAGGTGGTTGTCGTCTGCTTCACCGCGCACTACTTTCTGCACCGGCTCGATCCCGCGCTGCGCGCACGGGTGGTGTCCCTAGTGGAGAGCACGACAGCGGAACTGACCGGCACCACCGGCCGGTTTCTGCTGCTCTCCACGGAGGGGACCCGCCGGGCGCGGATCTTCGAGGAGGCGCCGGGCTGGGACGCCGTGGCCCACCGGGTGGTCCGGCCCGATGAGGACGACCAGGCCCTCGTCCACCGGCTCATCTACCGGATGAAGCGTCACGGGCCGTTGCCGGGGGAGACCCTGCCGCAGGTGGAGCGCATGCGGCAGGCTTACGGATGTTCCGGGCTGGTCCTCGGCTGCACCGAATTCCACCTGGTCTCCCGTGAGTTGACCGCGCGATACGGGGAGGACCGGACGGTGGACGCCCTGCGTACCCTCGCCGTCCGGTTCTCCGCCGGGCTGCCGGACCGTCAGACCGTAACGGGCAGCCCGCCCACCCCGGAGACCAGGCGGGAGGCCTGCGCGAGCAGATAGAAGTGGTCCCCCGGGAGGACCGTCAGCCGGAAGCCGCCCCCGGTCACCTCGGACCAGGCCCGCATGTCCTCGCTCGACACATGCGGGTCGCGGTCGCCGAGGTAGGCGGTCACCGGTGCGGCGAGCGGACGCGGGGGCACGGCCGGCCGGTAGTCGTCCGTCAGCCGGTAGTCGGCACGGATGACGGGCAGCAGCAGATCCCGCAGATCGGGGTGGTGCAGCGCGGCCGAGAACGTCACCCCGAGTTCGAGCACGTCACGCAGCAGCACCTCGTCGCTCTCCCGGGAGACACCGGAGGGCCGCAGCCGCGACGGCGCGCTGCGGCTGGAGACCACGAGCCCGCCGACGACGGGTCCGTGGGCCGCCTCGAGCCGCATCGCCACCTCGTGCGCCACCGACGCACCCATGCTGTGCCCGAAGAGGACCAGCGGACGGTCCAGGGCCGGTACGAGCGCCTCGGCGATCCGGTCGGCGAGAGAACACCATGCTTGTCGGCCAAGTGCAGCGCGTGGGTGGAAAACAGCCCGTACACGGCGCTGTCAAGACTGCTAGGGCTCATCGATTCCTCTCGGTGACCGTGTTCAGACCCAGTCCTGGTTTTTCCCGCTGATGCCGGAGCGGGTGGAGACCGCTGCCACTCCCGGCGCTCCGGCAAGACCTGCGGGGAGGGTGCTTCGATGAACACGCATGCTGAATGTGGGGGGCATTCTCAGCTCTTTCGACGTTTACGGTTCCGCGGCCGCACACGACGCTATGGAGCGGATGCTTCGAAGCCTTATCGTTTCGGTTTTGCGTCCCGGGGCCGTCTGAATTCGACGGGGAGCCGCGATAACCCGGCGAAAAACCGGACCGCTTTGATCCGCTTTACCTCCGCCCCAGAGGCCCACGGGGCGGAGCGGCTCGGCGCCCGGTCCCGGGGTTTTCCGGGCACTGCTCCCCGACGCTGACGCGGATCGGCTTCCGGCGTGCCGGGCGGAGACGGGCCCCCGGGCCCCCACCGGGCGCATCCCGGATCCCCGTCATAGGCTGGCACATAGGGATAAAAGCGATATCAGGGAGGCCGTTGTGGGGGCTTTCCGCTTGGTCATCGAACCGGACGAGGGGAAGTCGATCTGGCTCGCGGGCATAGGGGTCGACTTCAAGATCTGGGGTGAGGAAACCGGCGCCCAGTTCTCGGTCGTCGAGCATCCGATCGAGCCCGGCCGCCTCGTACCGCCGCACATCCACAGCCGCGAGGACGAGTTCTCCTACGTCCTGCAGGGCCGGGTCGGTGCGCGGGTGGGCGACCAGGAGGCCACGGCGGGCCCGGGCTCGTACATCCTCAAACCGCGCGGGATCCTGCACACTTTCTGGAACGCCGGGCCGGAACCGGCGAGGATTCTGGAGATCATCTCGCCGGCCGGCTTCGAGCGGTTCTTCGAGGAGATGGGCACGCTCGCCGAGACGGCCGAAGGTCCTGCCGAGTTCGTCCAGCAGCGCGCCGAACTGGGCGAGCGGTACGGTCTCGGGTTCTCGGACGCATGGGTCGCCGAACTGACCAGCACCTACGGGCTCAAACTCCTCGGCGAATAGCCGCTCGGGCCAGGCCGCGCCACCGCGCGGGCCGGCTCAGGCGATCCGTGCGGAACCGTCCTGAGCAGGGCCCGCGCTGACGCACCCTGAACACGGGCGCCCCTGAACACGGGTGAACACGGGCGCCCGCTGAACACGGGCGCTCCGGAACATGCACGCCCCAAGCCCCGATGCGTCGATGAAGTGGACATTCCCCTACCCGTCTCGGCACATGAGCGAACCGAAGCAGAGTCCCGTGACAGTTCCCGAGGGTGGCGCGACGTGCCCGGACCCGAGAACTGCTGTGTGTGAGGCGCCCTTTCACAGGGTGAGGGGGCGGCCTGCCGTGAAGACGTGCCGGATCCGGCGCAGGGCGTCCCATTCGGTCCGGGGGTCACCGTCGACAACAATCAGGTCGGCGCGCATACCGGGGGCCAGGGCGCCGGTGTCGGTCAGACCGAGGGCATGGGCGGAATTGACGGTGGCCATGTCCAGGATTTCGGCATGGCTGAAACCAAGCGAGCCGAAGAATTCGAGCATCCCGACGTAGTCGCCGAACCGCGCTCCCGGAACACCGGCGTCGGTCCCGGCGATGAACCGGACACCGGCCTCCCGCATCGTCCGGATGACCTCGGTCATCGCGTCCGCCCGCTGGGGGCCCAACTGCTCGAGGAAGAGCCGCCAGTCGCCCGAGACGCAGCGGCAGACGGCTATGTCGTTCTCGACAATCCGGCGCGTGACCTCCAGGTCGTGGACGGTGCCGTCCGCCGTGCGCCAGGAACAGTGTTCGAGAGTCCGGACACCGGCGGCCACGCAGTGGGCAATGGCATCGGTGCCGTGGGCGTGCGCGGCCACCGGCAGCCCGTAGCGGTCGGCCTCCTCGACGATCAGGCGCAGCTGGTCCGGAGTGAACTGCGACTCCCACATACGCGGGCCACTCGGGGTGAGCGCGCCACCGGAGGCCATCACCTTGATCAGGTCGGCTCCGGCCGCGGCGTTGCGGGCAATCCGTACGCGGATGTCGTCGTCGGTGGTCACTTCACCACCGAGGAATCCGCAATGGCCACCGCGCGAGGTCAACGGCGCGGTCGCGACGACCAGCCGTGGCCCGCGCGTCGCCCCGGACTCGATGGCCGCACGTAACGTCACGGTGAGCGCGTCGCGGTCACCGAGATCTCGTACGGTCGTCACGCCCGCGGCCGTCAGCTGCTCGGCGCGGCGCCCCATGGCGGCGGCGAGTTCGTCCGGCGCGGCGTGGGTCACCGCACCGATCGGGTCCGGGCCCGCGTCGAAGGCGAGATGGACATGGCAGTCGATCAGACCAGGCATGACGGTCGCCCCGGGACACCGTAAGCGGGCGACCCCCGGATCCACCGAGGTGTCCAACTCGGCCGCGGTACCGACAGCGGTGATCACGCCGGAGTCCAGGAGCACAGCACCGTCGCCGATCACTCGGACCGCGGGTCCGGCGATGACGCGGTCAGCGGTTATCAGGACCTTGTCCACAATCGCCTTTCGCAGAGGCAGGGGATAGCGCGATGTACGGTCACCGCGTTCCTTACGGCGGGTACCCGCCCGGAGACGGACGCGTACCGCGGACCGAGCCATGCGGGGAGAGCCCCCGACGACGAAAAGGGCTCCGGGCCCATGACCGGGCCTTTCGCCGTGGTGACATGCTCAGTACCCCTCGTCGGCAGCGACTTCCCGGCCCCTTGGGCACGGGCCCGGCACGGCGACCGTCCGCTCCGGACGACTACCGCGCAACGAACTGCGTCAGGATGGCCTGCACCTCGTAGATGTCGACGCCCTTGGTGAAGGTCTTCTGGACCGGGGCGGGGGTGCCCGAAATCCAGACCTTGAGCTCCGCGTCGAGGTCGAAGGTACCGGCGGTCTCCACCGCGAAATGCGTGATGCTCCGATAGGGAATGGAGTGGTACTCCACCTTCTTGCCGGTGATCCCCTGCTTGTCGACGAGGATGAGCCGACGGTCGGTGAAGAGCAGGGTGTCGCGTATCAACAGGTACGCGGCGTACACCTGCTCGCCCTGGCCCAGCAGCCGCGCGTACTCCTCCTGCGCCGCCGCCGGATCGACGGTGTGCGCGTTTCCGAACAATGCCATGACAGTCCCCCCACTCATTGACGTCGCGCGATCTTTCACACTGTAGTCCGGCCAAGGGCCGCCGTCTCCGGTGGAGTTGTGTTCGGCGGCGCAGACGCCGCGCGTGGTGCGCGGCGTGCGGGCCTTGGGGGCTCCGATTCTGTCCGGCGGATCACGCCGTATTCCCGTACTCCTGCATGACCCAGGGCGACGTTCGCCACCTGCCGTTACCCGTTGGCCTGTGCAAGGCTTGCTTTCATGCCGACGACACCGGACGGGCGCCACGTACCGCCGCCGCACGCTGGTGAACGCGTCATGCTGGAGGCTTGGTTGGACTTTCACCGTGCCACGCTCGCGCTGAAGTGCAATGGGCTGGACGACCGTCAGGTACGCCTGGCCTCGGTGTCACCGTCATCCATGACGTTGCTGGGCCTTGTCCAGCACATGGCGGAGGTGGAACGCCAGTGGTTCCAGAGGGTGTTCGCGGGCCAGGACGTGCCACTCGTCTACGAGGTGGGGGAGGGGAACGGCTTCGCGCTCGCCCCCGACCGCGGCATCGACGAGGCGCTGGCCGTCTGGCGCGCGGAGGTCGCACTGAGCCGTGACCTGATCGCCGCCTCTTCGCTGGACGACTCCGGGAAGCTGTCGGAGCAGGAGGCCGCGCACGTAGGCGACCAAAGTGTTTCGCTGCGCTGGATCCTGGTCCACATGATCGAGGAGTACGCCCGCCACAACGGCCATGCGGATCTGCTCAGGGAGAGCATCGACGGCGTCACGGGCCCTTGAGCCTCGTCCGTCGATACGGGTGTCGTATCCGTCGGGCAGGGCGGCGACGAAGTCGTGGGCGGCGGCGCTGCGGGGCGCGCACGGTCTCCTCGTCGGTCGCGGCGTGGGTGACCGCAGGCGATGTTCTCGCGGATGGTGTCGTGGATGATCAACGTCTTCTGCGGCAGCACCGTGATGTTGTCCCGCAGGAAGGCCACAACGGGCGGTGTGCCGAAGCATGCCGTCGAGACGCACGGCCCCGTCCCTCGGGTCGTAGAAGCGCGGCACCAGCTGTCATGGACGGCTGACGTCCGAGGAGGCATCCAGCGCTCGACGGCCCGCTCGGCCCCCCGGTGGGGGCGAGTGGCCCAGATCACGACTATTAAAGTTTGACTAGCTAGTGCAGCTCCAGTGGCATACCTTTTAGCGAGTAGTCAAACTTGATGAGCGTGCGTCGAAATCCTGAGGAGCCTGCGTGACCTTTCTGCCCGACACCGGGTACGTCCCGACCGCCGAGGACCGCGCGAGCCTGGACGCGTGGTTCGCGGAGTACGACGTGCAGAGCGCGAAGCGCAACGTCGAGCGCATGGCCGACATGGCGGTGTTCCCTCTCAATCTCGTCAGTGACGATGCGGCGGGCAACGGTCGTTCGGCGCAGTGGGACCGCGAGCAGTTCGTCGCGACGATGACGCATGTGATGGGTGACGGGAGCGAAAGCATCACGTTCGAGTCCACGCGGACGCCCGTCTTCCTCTCGCCCTCCATGGCCGTGGTCTTCACGGACTCGGCCATGACGATGGAGGGCCGGACCCAGCAACTCCGCTACGCCGACATTCTGCTCAGGCGGGATGGCGAGTGGGCGTTCCAGACCATGATCCAGGGCGGCTGGGGCGACAACCTCTAGGAGAGAGCGGGCGCACGGATGGGCCACGCCAACGTTCGGCGGTGCTGTGCGGTCGTCGACGTGTGGTGACCCATCTGCCTCCGCTCGGGTGGAGTGCGGAGGCGCGTCGCCGGGGTACGGAACGGGCCGCCGGTCGTGGTGACCGGCGGCCCGAGCGTATGTGAGCCCTCTGGAACGGCGTGGGGTTACTGCACGTCCACGACGTCCCCGGTCGCCGTGGCGGCCGGGGTGGTGGAGGTGCCGGCGAAGTTCCAGCGCCAGTAGACGTCCTCGGACGCGGTGGCCGTGGTCTTCAGGTCACCGGTACTGGAGGAGTACACGGTCTTGACGGTGGTGTAGGTGGTGGTGCCCGCCTTGCGGTACTGGAGCTTGACCGGCTGGTTGGTGTAGCCCCGGTAGTCGAGCGTGTCCCAGTTGGCCCGGGTGAGCTTGCCGGTGATGGTGAGCGTCCCGCCCTTGGCGATCGGCTCCGGGCTCGCGTTGACGGTCAGCTTGGAGTGGCGCTGGAGGCGGGTGGTGGTGTAGGCCCACCGCTCGGCCCGGCTGTCGTCGTTGGCGAATGCCTGGACACCGACCTTCCACGTGCCGGCGTCGGCGTTGGTGAGCCATGCGTCCGGTTCGAAGGTGAACGTCTTTGAGCAGGTGGACGTGGTAGCGCTGGAGGCGACGCAGTCCGCGGGTGTGGTGTCCTCGTTCGGCACGATGTAGCCGTCGGCGTTGTCATAGGGGTCGGTGCCGTCCGGGCCCCGCCACAGGTAGAAATCGGCGTCCCAGATGCCCGACGGGTCGGTGGCGGTCATCGAAACCGTGATCGTCTTGTCGGCTGCGTCGACCACGATGCTCTTGCCGCCGTTGACGACGACGTTGGTGATCCGGATGTCGCCGACCGTCTCGTCCGCCTGCGCGGCAGGGACGGTCAAGCCGCCCAGCGCGGCACCAGCGGCGAGTACGGCGAAAACTGCGCGTCTGCGCATCTATCTCCCCCACGGAGTGAAAAGGAGGCATCCGCCGGAGTGGCACGGCGGAGCAGTTGAAGGGCTAACTATAAGCAGCCGGACGACGCCTGCTCATCCGGGTGTCACCGCCTTCGTGCGCAGGATCGTCGCCGGCGACCAAGGCGGGCTGAGGCCTGGCCAATGGCCGCAGTCCGACGACGGAAGGGGCCTGCTCCAGACCACCTGGTCTCAAAAGCAGGCCCCACGCCTGACCGGGGTTCCGGCGGGTCACCCTTGGCGGCGGGCACCGGTGCCCGGCTCAAGCACCTCATGGTTCGCGCCGGTCGGTTCAGCGAGCGAGCCCAGTTCAGCGAGGGCCCAGTTCAGCGAGCGGGCCCCACTGATCCACCGGCACTCCAAAGCCCCGGGTGGCAACGCTGCGAGGCCAGATCTTTCCACAAGCTGCCCACATCACTTCTGTGGGCCGTCGGTGGTAAAGGAGCCCACGCCTGTCTGTGTCTGCCGCCGGACCACCGCATCACGCTGAATAGTCGCCATGGTCAAGACGTACGGACGGGTCTCGGCGGCCCGGAGGGGACCATTGATGGACAGCACAGGACGCCCGCCTCGTAGGGATCTGCTTGCCGGTGGCCTCGCGGTCGCCGCAGGCGTGCTCTCGGGCTGCTCATCGACCAGCGCCTCCCCGGGCGCGACGACTTCCCCGCGGGATGCGCGGCCGGTCACGCCGAAGGCAGCCTTCGCGAGACTGATGGACGGCAACAAGCGTTGGGTGAGCGGAGACCTCCAGCATCCGGACCGGGACCCCAACCGGCGTCAGCTGGTGGCCGAGAAACAGGAACCTTACGGGGCTGTCCTCTCGTGCATCGACTCCCGAGTACCGCCTGAGCTCCTCTTCGACACCGGGCTCGGCGACCTCTACGTGATGCGCACGGGCGCCCAGGCGGTCGGCCCGGTGGTCACCGGTTCCGTCGAGTACGGGCCCATGACGGGTGGTACCCCGCTGATCGTCGTACTCGGGCATCAGCGCTGCGGTGCCGTCGAGGCGACCTACAAGGCGACGCGCGCCGGCACAACACTGCCGGGCAACCTGCAGGCGATCGCCAAGGCTCTGCGTCCGGCGTACGAACAGGCAGTCAAGAAAGGCGGTGCTGACCCGGTCGAGACGATGATCCGTGCCCAGATCCAGCTGACCGCGGACGACCTGCGCTTCAACCAGGACCTCGGCCCGCTGGTGAGGAAGGGTGCCCTTGCCGTGGTCGGCGCCTACTACTCGCTCGACACCGGGCGGGTGGAGGTCCTGACAGGCGCGCCTTCCTGAACCGGTCGGACCGCCGACGGCCCGCAGGCCAGGGCTGCTCGGTGGAGCGGCGGGCTCAGGGCGCAGATCGGCTCCCGCAATCCGATCGATGGCGCAACGCCGCAGTTCAGAGGCGTGAAGTCGGCACACAGGACGGGCCGCGTCCCGAGTTCCTGCCGGACGTCATCCCGCAGCCGCCTGGTCACCGCCTTCTGCGAGGTGGCCGAAGCCCACCTCGCCGGCCCTGACCCCGACCGAGTCAGCGGGCGCTCCCGGCGACGCCTTCGAAGCTCCGGCGGCCGTGCTGCTCCCGCCCGACTCGCTGTTCACCGCCGTCCGAAGGGCTCGACGCCGACGATACGGCGCACGCGCAGGGGCTCGATCAACACCGTCACCCGCCGCTCCTCGGGCAGCAGCCACTCATACGGCGTGCCCAGGTACTTGTGCGCGAGCCGGTCCATGTCGCGCTCCGCCTGAGGGCCCTCGACGAAGCGGGCGACGCGGCCGTGGATCTGGACGCGGTCGAAGGGGTCGGCGTGGTGGGAGAGGCACACCCGCGGGTCATGGCGCAGATTCCGTAACTTGACCCTGCCCACGGAGGTGTTGAACCAGGGGTGGTCCCCGTCCAGATCGACCCACACGGGACTCACGTGGGGCGCCCCGTCCGGGCATGTGGTCGCAACGAACCAGACGGCCGTGGTCGCCAGCCGCTCTCGTATGTCCTCGGTGAGATCCTGCACTCCTGGCCCCCTCATGACTCGCCCCCCAGCCGCACCAGCAGCCCGCAGCATCCTGCCCAGTTTTCCCGGCCCCGAACTCCCCTCCGTGTCAGGCCATGTGCCTCAGTGGGCGCGGAGCCGACCGCCCTCAACGCCTCACGTCCCCATGAGGACCGTCGGCCCCGGCGGGGTGCGCCAGGGCGCGCGGCGAGCAGGATCGGGGCGCCTTGACTGGTGCGCGGAGAAACGCCCTGACCGTGGCTCACCGGCCGTTCGGGTGCGCACCCGGTGCAGCACTGCCTGGCCGACGGCTGGGTGCGCCCCTTCGTCTCGAAGCCCCGGCGGGACGGCCGCTGAGCTCATGTGCCCAGACCACCCGCCAGGCTGCCTCGCCCGGTCGGGAGGGAGGCTCGCCGAGGGCGAGGTGAACCACCTGCTGGGCGAGCAGGATTCCCCAGTGTGCTCTCACCCAACCTTCGGAGCACTTCCCCGAGGCCGCCGCGGGTGGGTCAGCGTCCCAGTGGCTTCGGCAGTCCGACGTAGGTGATCGTGCTCTCGACGCCGCTGTCCACCAGTCGGCCTTGCTCGTCGAAGGCCTGGGTGCCGTCCGTCATGCCGAAGTCGTTGTCGTTGATCAGGGCCAGTGTGCGCCGGCCCGCAAGCGCGATGCCCTCGATCTTGCCGGGGACGCCCTTGATCGTGCCGAGGTCGACCACGAGCTCCTTGCGCAGCACCGGCACCCCGGAGGCGGCGGGGTCCGCGAGCTGCTCCAGCGAGGGCGAGGTCGCCTGGTCGTCCCAGGGACTGCCCAGGATGCTGTTGTCCGGCCGCAGTTCGACGGCTTGGAGCCGCGCCGCGCGGTCGGTGCGCTCCTCGATCAGCACCTGGTCGCGGCCCACCGCGACCACCGAGGAGATCTTCAGCTCCGACGGGTCGGTCTCACCCGGGTCGACGACATTCACCGGGTCGAAGCGGTAGGCGTACTCCGCCGTCACCGCCTGCTTCTTCGGTGAGAAGCGCAGCAGCCGGGCTGTCAGCGAGGACTCGCCTGCCTCCGTGCCGGGCACCGGCAGTGGGCTCTGCACAGCGAGTACCAGATCGCCGCCGGGGAGCAGTGCGAGGCCCTCGAAACCGCGGTTGACCTTGCGCTGCCGCAGGATGCCGGGCAGCGCCTCGATGACCGGGTAGTCCGCACCGGTCAGGTTCAGGCCCTCGGGCACGTAGCGGGCCAGTACGCGCCCGGTGCCGGAGGTGTGCACCAGCGAGGGTCCGTACTCGTCGACGAGCCAGAAGCTCCCGTCGGCGGCCCGCACGATGCCCTCGGTGTCGAGGCCGTTGGGGTTGTAGGGAAGCGGGGTCCGCGCGTCGTAGGTGTACGGGGCCTCGTCTCGTGCCTGCTGGTTCGGCAGCCCGGTGACCGGGGCGCCGGAGGAGGTGGTGATCGGGAGGGCGTCGACGACCTCCAGGGTGCCCTTGGACGCGCGCACTTTCACGATGGCCGGGTCGAAGCCCGGCACCGGGAAGGTACGGCGCTTCTTGCCGTCCACCGTGATCTGGCCGTTGGGCCCGCGGTCGGTCACCGTCCAGAACTCGCCCTCGCGTGTGGCGGGGTAGAGGTCACTTCCGATGCCGCCGAGGTCCACGCCGCGGTCGTCCGCAACGGTGCCCGGCAGCAGGGCGTTGCTGAATGCGCCGAGCGGAATGTCCGGGAGGGTGGCGGTGCCGGTGATCCGGGGGCCGGTCGTGGGGGCGCCGTTGCTCCCGGCGGTGTCGGTGCTCCCGGTCGCGCCGGTGGCGGTGCCGGCCACCGCGATGGCGGCGAGCAGGGCGAGGGGCAGTCCGACGGAGACGGAGCGACGGACAACGCGTGGGGACATCGGGCCTCCGGGCGGGGCGGAAGGTGCGCTGTGCAACACCTGGACGACGAACAAAGATCTCCAGGAGTGGAGCGCCCCCAAGGCTGGGCCCTCATCCCCAACGCCGGACGACATCCTGATGAAGATCGGCCCATACTCCGGGTGAACGCCTACCCCGACTCGCGGCGGCATTGATCGTGTTCTTTGCTGCCCGTACGACGTGCTGCGCGTCGGAGCCGCCTGATGACTTCCTGTGCGGTCGTGACGAGTACGGGGTCGGCTTCTCCTCGTGAGGATGCGCCGTACGGATGGGGCACACCGGCGTTACGGGCTCTCCTGCGGCGTCATGTCGACACGCGTGCTCGGGCCGCATGCCCCGGCCGGAGGAACCTCTGTCTTCGCTTGCTTGTGTGAAACGCCGTTGTCCGGGTCGACCTGGCTGATCGGGCCCTGCTGTTCCCCAATGTCCGAAAGGTCGGCCCGTGACCGCTGCCCTCGCCTGCGGCCGGAGGGCATCCTTCCTTGCCGTGCCCCCGTCAGTGCGAGCAGACGTCGGTGTGCGATGGCAGCGGAGCCATCAGTCGACGCACACAACTCCCAGCAGGCACACACCCGTCGGTGATGTCGGCTCGGCCGCCGGCGTGGTCGGCGCGGGGCGCACAGGTGATGTGCCTGCGTCGGAGTGTCCGGTGGAAGCGGGCGCGGTCGTCTCCGGTGCTGCGTTGTCGTTGTCGGCTTGCGTCCTCTTGGCCACCGTGGGTGTGGTGTGCGGCGTCGCGCTGGGGGACGCGAGAGGCTGGGCCGTGGCGGTGGAGTTCGACTGCCGGCTCGTCGCGACAGGGGGAGGCGTGGCAACGGTGGTGTTCTGCTGCCCGCCGGGTGCCGTTCCTGGGCGAGAGCCGGGATGCCGCGAAGCCCGGGTGTCCGGCTGTTCGGATGACGGGGCGGCCGTCGCCGTCCTGGGCGGGGTCACGCTCTCCGGCTCCGGCGCCGAGGCCTCGTGTGTGTGGCTGGGGGAAGGCCTGTTCTGCAGCACCGCGGCAGTCAGACCACCGCCGACGAGGGCAACGGCCGTTGCGACCACGGCCCGACGCCGTTGCTTCTTCCAACGTGCCAGCTGCCGACGGCGAGCCGCCCGTCCCTGCCCGGAAGGGTCGGCGCCTTCGGAGCCGCTGGACAGAACGGCACCCGACGCATCCGCCGTCGTGTCCTCGGATGCTCCACTGCCGATCGACGCTGCACCGGCGTGATGAGTGCCGTGGCGGGACCCCGAAGCGGGGCCTTCCGCTGCACGCCATGGATCCGACGTCGTGGTAGCCGCCGTCGTGCTGTGGTGGTGGGCAGGCGGGGCTATGTCCGGAGCGTAATCCCCGCACCCTGGACACACGAGCGCCCCATTGAGGTTCCGGCGGCACGACAAGCAGTAGTCCATCTGGATCTTTCTGTGCTTACTGCGCCGCCAGGGGCGCCGACGACCTGTTCACGTTCGCACGCGGGATCGAGCGGGCAGCAACGTTAACGGCACAGGCCGAAGGTGACGCGTAGACCTTGTGATGCTTTCGTGTGGACTCCTTGGCGGCGGCTCTCGCATTCCGGATATGCCGTCGCAAATGTCGGGAGTTGCGTCACGCCACGTCGACGGGTTCGCCGAGAAGGAACCCAACGGGCTGTCATCGCTCCGCTCGGCACGTTGGGACTGTCGGAGCGAGCCCCGGCCCTCACCGCCTTGCGGGCCGTCCGCGCCGCCATCCGAGTCGCAAACCCGTGCCCCGCGCCCGCGAGCAGGGCGACACAGCACAGGACGCGACGGGATGGCGGGCGGACGTGGTCAGCTCCCATGGGTGCGAGAGGTCACACGAAGGGGGTGCCCGAGGTCTTCGGGGAGGGTCAGTCGCCCAGAACCGAGCCGAACTCGCTGTTCTGGTAGGTGAATCCGAAGGACTTCTCGCTGTACGAGGTGGCGTTGGTCGCCGTCAGACCGGACGCCGAGCCGCGCAGCACCCAGTCGGCACCGTCGCGTGTCGACCCGGAGAAGACGTCCTCACCCTTCGCGGCGATCGCGACGTCCTCCATGCCGTTGCCGTCGACGTCCGCGATCCGCACGTCGGAGCCGAACCAGTCGTACGCCTCCGAAGCGCCGGGCACACCACTGGTGGCCTGGTGGAATGCCTGGGCGCCGGTGCCGGTGAGGCCGGTGGCCGTGCCCTTGAGCAGGACCGCTTCGCCGGTCTGCGTCACGCCGCTGACGGTCTCGCCCGGCACGCCGACCGCGACATCCGCGTATCCGTCGCCCGTGACATCCCCGACCGCGACCGACGCGCCGAAGTTGTCGCCGGACTCGTTCACGCCCGGGACGCCCGAGGTGTCCTGGTCGAGCGTGGCGGTGCGGTGGGCGCCGAGGCCGTCCGCGCTGCCGTAGCGGACATGGACGAAGCCCGCGGCGTCCGAGTACTCGCCTGCCGCGCTCGACGACGCCGGGATGTGGCCGGTGACCAGGTCGGTGTACCCGTCGTGGTCGATGTCCCCGGCGGCGGCCGAGACGGTGGGGGCCTCGTTCTCACCGGCGGAGCCGGCGCCCGGGTCGGCGACGGTGACCCAGTCGAGCCGCTCGGTGCCCCAGCTGTAGACGGCGGTGTGCTGGCAGTCCGTGGTGCCGTCGCAGCTCTTCGGGCCCGTGATGGTGAGCTGGGCGCGCCCGGCGCCGGTGAAGTCGCCCGCGGTCAGGGTGCGGGGTTCGATGTAGGCGTTGAAGTACTCGGAGTACTTCGCTCCTTCCGGGGCGGTGCGGCCGGTGAGGTCGTCGTACACCCACAGCTTGTTGCGGCTGAGGGCGGCGAGCTGCGGGGTGCCGTCGCCGTCCAGGTCGGCAATCTCGATCTCCTTGCCGAAGTCCTTCTCGGCCTCCCAGGCGCTGTCGGCGAGCGGGCTGGCGATCTGGATGCCGCCGTTGGTCAGGCCGTTCGCGCCGCCCCACAGGACGGTGAGGGCGCCGAAGGAACCGCCGGAGCCCACCTGATCGCCGGGCGCGCCGACGACGAGGTCGGTGTAGCCGTCGGCGTCGAGGTCGCCGGTGGCGTAGGTGCTGCCGAAGCGGTCCCCGGTTTCGGCGGCGTCGGGGACGCCAGTGGAGTTCTGGGTGACGGTCGCCGAACGGGCGGGGGACACCCCGTTGGTGGAGCCGTAGAGGACGGTGACCGAGCCGGCGTCGGTGTATCCGCCGACGGGGGCTCCGGGGGTGGCCACGACGAGGTCGGCGACCCCGTCGCCGTTGAAGTCGTCGGCCGTGGCGGTGACGGCGCTCGCCTTGGGGGCGAGGGTCAGGGACAGGCCCGCGGACGCCGCGGCGGCGACAGTCACGGCAAGGGCCAAAGTACGTACGCGCAAAACTGCTCCAGTCTCAGGGGACGGAAGTGGAGCGTGGGGCTCCGCCCATACGACACCGTGGGTGCGCGAATGGTTGTACGTGGGCGGTCAAGTATTTGATCTCTCGCCCTCGGAGTCGGCTGTTCGGGCGCGACCCTCCGGGGATCCCGCCGGAGATCATTGGTGGCCGGCCTCGGACTGCCCAGGGACGGCCCGGACGGGCGGCACATGGGCCTGACGGCGTGGCAGCAGTGCGCCCCGAGCGAAAGAGGCTTCCGAAGATGTCGTGATTGCGCCGCTTTACTACCGCCCGACCAACTACGGCACGCATTCAGGCAATGCCTCTGGGTAGTCACCTGGTTGCTTCATTGGCTCCACCGAGGAGGAAATCATGCGTCGCTTCATCACCGCCGTTGTCAGCCTCGTTTCGGCGATCGCACTCACCGCGGGGCTCACCTCGACCGCCTCCGCCTCGCCCACCAGCGCTCCAACCGCACGGGCCGTCGGCGCCGGGCAAGGCATCGATGAGTGCCCGCAGAAGTTCTACTGCCTCTACGACCACCGCGGCTTCAACATCCGCCACGCCGACGGCCAGATCTGGATCTTCAAGTCCCCCGTCACCGACCTCGGGACACAGGGCGCCGCCGACAGGGCCGGCTCCGTCGTCAACAACCTGGACGAACCCATCTACCTCTACCGGCACTTCCCGACATGGAGCGACCCGGGGACCTGCCTCGAAGTGCCTCCGCACACCCACGTTTACGACCTCGGTCTGTACACCCTCGACAACGAGGTCTCCTCCGTGGCCCTGAGGGAATTCCCCTGCTACTGACCTGGCCGCGATGGTGAGCTCCCATGCGTACAGGTGCTATCGAGCACGTACCACGGTCGCGATGACACCTGTTGCAGTGGGGAACACCAGAGGTCGGCGGAGCGGGTTCGGGCGGTGGCCTGCCCGGTCTGGGGTCGAGCACGATCAGGGGGCCGTACGCTTGCCGGCTACTCGGGCAGGCTTGTCCTCTGCCCGCAATGTGTCCGAGTGGCCCCCTGGTCTTGCTCGACGCGGGACCCGGACCCGGGGAGGTGTGAACGGGCAGGCATCCCCGTTCTCTACGGCATAAAGGAGGATCTCCGGTTCGGCCTCCAGGGACTTCCCGGCCTTGACACTCTCAAGTGTCCGGCGAACCACAACTGCTGCAGCTGTGTAGGCTCCGGCAGAGAAGCACGTTCTGGCCTCTTCGTCAGCTCATTGAAGGTCGTGGGGAACAAGGTGGCTGGCTAGCCCGCGGATTGGGCAGGTTTGTGAGCCGCTGCTCGAGGCCGTCACCACGGAGCGCGAAGTGGCGGCCCCTGTCAAGTGCCTTCTCGGGTGACCAGTTCCGCGATCCGCGCCGTGGCCCTCTTCGCCTCGGGAATTTTCGAGATCATCCAAACGTGGAACATACCGGGATACTCCCAATACTCCAGCGGCACACCGGCTGAGTCGGCTTTGATCCGAAAACGGCGGGCATCGGAAAGCAGCACATCGCGGGTGCCCACGAACAAGGTCAGCGTGCCGAGGCCGTGCACGTTGCCGTTGAGGGGGCTGACCAGAGGATTGGTGGGCTCCAAGGAGCCTGCGTAAAGTCGGCCGGCCTCGAGCAGCCCGGGGATGCCCAGGTACGGGTCGTGCTTGTCATAGGCCTCCTGGGCCGAGCCGCTCATGGAGATGTCCAGCCACGGCGACAGCAGCACAATCTCCTTGGGCTGCGGACGTCCCTCATCGCGCAGGGACGCGGCAAGGACCAAGGCGAGTGCCCCACCGGCTGAGTCACCCATCACGATCTGGTCCTCGGGCCGCATGCGTCCGAGCTTTTCCTTGTACGCGGACTGGACCATGGCGATGGTCTCGTCGTAGCGGTGGCTCGGCGCGAGCGGATACAGCGGCGCCGTGGCCGAGCATCCGGTACGCGTGACGAGCCGGGCCAGAAACGACCAGTGGTCAGTTTGAATCTGGTGCACATAGGCACCGCCGTGGAGATAGAGGATGTGGCGCGAGGATGATGCCCCGCGCGGCCGTAGCGTGTACGTCGGCCTACCGAGGATTTCTTCGCGCTCCACCACCACGTGGTTACGCACAGAGGCAGGCGGCACCGCGTCATCTGGCCGCTGCCTCGCCGCGAGACTCTCGTGCAGCTTCCCGACGTCGGCGAACGTTCGCTTGCGCCGCGTCAGCCGCATGGAGGCAATGATCGCCTGAGCATGCAGACTCGTCTTCATCGACGCCGGTTACCCGTGCCCTGCTGCGACAAACGAGAGTCAGGCGACCGTCGGCATGATCCGCGGCAGCGGCTGTGGCGCTGAGCGTCATTCCGTTGCACCAGCGGGACAGAATGGTCAGGTAGTGCGAAGGTGGTGCGCAGGGCCCGAATCGGTCCAGGTCAGGGGCATGATCCCCAACCAGGGCCTTCGTGCTTTAGGACCAGGAGGTAGGGCGTTCCCGGCGGCCCCCGAAGTGTCTGGGCCGCAGGTCTCACCGAGATTTGCCATCTGGCTGCGGTGGGATGAGTAGCCGTTGCTCGCCTACCAGTACGATCCCTTGCCCCATCAGCTCTGGGGAGGACGTATGACCGCCGACGTATCCGTGCAGTTCACGTACACGGTGACACTGCGGGAGATATCCGACGGATTGAAACTTCAGATGCGGCACAGTCCGGTTGGCCGGTGGGCTTATCGCGTCCTGTGGGTCGTGGGCATCTTCCTCGGCGTGGTGATCGCGATCAACGTTGCGGCCAAGGGCATCGACTCCCCTGCCCTGGGGGTATTGCGGTTCACTGTGACCGTCATCGTCATCATGATCGCGTTCCGCTGGCTGATGGCTCTGGGCTTGCTCGGGTACGCCAGGCATCTGGGCGAACATCGCGTCACGGTCGACCCATCAGGGATCGGCACTGTCTCCGAGCGCCATACGAACCACACAGGTTGGGAGTTCTACGGGCGCTGCGTCGAGGGTCGCCGGGTCTTCGTGCTCCTCACCCCAGATGTATGGGGCGCCGGAGTGCTGGTACTGCCCAAGCGCGGCTTGAGCGCGCCGCAGGACACAGAACGCATGCGGGAGTTGCTCGCCGCTGCGCTGATCGACCAGCACTCAGTCCGGGCCGCGCGGAAGAAGGGCTCTGACCAGCCGGAAGAGGGCCCAAGTGGTGCGGAGGTGGTGCGCGGCGCCTGAATCGGTCCAGACAAGCACGAAGGCCCGGGTTGGGGATCATGTCCCTGACCTGCGCCTGAGTCTTTGGAGCGGGTGACGGGAATCGAACCCGCGCTCAGAGCTTGGGAATCACGGGGCCTGCCGAGCATGACACCCGCCCTGACCTGCTGAACAGACGATTTGGCGTGCAACGCCGGGGCTCGTCGTAGCCCCTGATTGACCGTGGTTCACCGCCTGATCGGGCACGCATCGGGCACAGCCTGGCGAACGGATTGCCCTGGCAGATCACGTCCCGGTCCGCCGTGCCCACCCCCATGCCTGCTCGGCTGGCAGCTTGCGAGCGCACGCTTTCCCACTGTGTTGGTTCGGAAACATAGTGCTGGGTGTCTACTGTCCGTCTTCGCCAAGCGAGGTGAGCCAGTCCAAGAAGCCGCCTTCGTCTGCCTCCGGCTTCCCTTCGCCCTTTGGGGCCTCACCGCTGTCGTTCTGCCCGCTGTCACCGCTCCCGGTTGCGTCCCCCGGCTCGGAGCTGTCGCTGTCGAACCAGTCCTTGATCTGTTCGTCCAAGGGCTTCTCGTCGGCCTCGGGCAGGTCCGGGACGTCGACAGAGGGTTTCTCGCTGGGAAGATCGGGGAGTCCGGGCTCCTGCGGGGCACTGCTCGTGGGGGTCTGTGCCGGTTCGGATTCCGGCTTCTCCTCGCCATCAGTGAGGGCTGTCCATACGAGGACCGCGAGGATCGCCGCCGCTCCGCCGAGTGCCCAGTTGCGCAGCGTCTTTGATTCCCGCTCCGGCGGGCCTTGGAAGGCGGGCTCGGCTTCGGGGCGTTGCGGAACCTCTTCGGTGCGAAGCATCGCCACGCACTGCGTGGCTGTGGGTCGGGCCGCCGGGTCGGAGGCGGTCATCGCGGTGAGCGCTCGGCGCAGTCGCGCAGGCAGCTCCGCGGGTACGTAAGGCGGCCGCGACAACCGGGCCGTCGCCGCTTCATGCCCGTCGCCGGGGTACTCCAGCCGTCCGGTCACGCACTGCAGCAACACGAGACCGAGCGCATAGATGTCGGCCGCAGGTCCGGCGTTCCGCCCTTGGACCTGTTCCGGCGCCATATAGGCGGCCGTGCCCGACACGCCACCTTCAGCGATGTGCCGGCGTGCGCCCAACAGCTCGGAGACCCCGAAGTCGGCAAGGCGGGCTTGGCCGTTGTGGTCCAGCAGGATGTTGGCGGGCTTGATGTCGCGGTGCACGACGCCGTGCTGATGTACGTAGGCCAACACCTCGGCGAGCTGGCCGCCGAGGGTGGCTACCTTGTCCAGATCCAGCGGCCCGCCCAGGAGCAGTTCGCCGAGCGACCTCCCGCTGACCAGCTCCATGACCAGGAACGGCTGGTACGCCTCGACGCCGAAGTCGTACACGGTCACCAGACCCGGATGGTTCAGCCCGGCCAGCAGGCGCGCCTCCTCATGGAACCGGTGCTCATCTGTTCCATCCGCGCTGGGCCGGAATGCCTTGATCGCGACAGATCTGCCCAGTTGCGTGTCGAAGGCGCGATAGACGTCGGCCACGCCACCGCTGCCGAGGCGGGTCTCCAATCTGTATCGGCCGTCGGCCAACTCCGCTTCGTGAAACCGGCGAGTGTGGTGGGCGTGCTGCACGCGTCCTCCTAATGTTGTTGCTATTGGCCGCTGGTGACATCCCGCCAACCGCACACCATTAGTGGACGGCTCAGCTACGAACGAAAGCTGGGGTGGCAGCCCTTGCCGTGACTGGCGACCCTATCGGCGCTGTCAAGAGGCGTAGCACAGCGTGGATGCGCATTCCAAAATTCGGCACATAGGCGCTTTTAGCAATGCGTAGGTGGAAGCTCGGAGGCCCAACCGGTGTTGCGCGCGCTGCCGCGCGGGGCTTTACAATGCCCCGATGGGATCGATCCACAGTGAAGGCACGCGTGTCCGCAGCAGCGAGGGCTCCCCCGCGGTGGGCGCGACCATCAGCGTCATTACCGGGCTGATCGCGTCAGCGCTCGCGCTGCATATCTTTTTCGTGATTTTCGAGGCAAACCCCGGTAACAGTTTCGTCCTATTCATCGCCGATCTGGCGAGAAGCCTGTCGTTGGGCATGGACCCTCTGTTCACGCCGGAAAGCGCCAAGACGGGCGTATTCCTCAATTATGGTTTCGCCGCAGTCCTCTACCTGGGTATCGGCCAGGTCATCTTGCGGCTCGTTCGCCGGCGCTGAAAGGCCCGTCGCCGAGCAGGCTTGAAAACCGTCGTGGTGGCGACACCACCGTGGGTTCAGATCCCACACCCTCCGCAGGCAGAGCGATGAAATCGGCCCCTGACCAGGCAACTTGGTTGGGGGCCGTTTCGTTGTCCGCGTCCCGTGAACGCCCGGTGTTCCCCGTGGTTCCCTGCTCGATCGGGCACGGAAAGGGGCACGCTCGTCCTCCACCCTCACCTTCCCCCTCTACCTCAACCCACTACTTCCCCTAGCTCCCATCCCGTCTGCCGTCGACCCACACGCAGTGGAGCGGGCTTGGCCTGGGTCGATGGCAGACGGGATGGGAGCTTCCTACGCACGCCACGATGCTTCGGCAGACGCAGTGCGGGCCCCTGGCCATCCCGGAGCCTGAGCGCCCCCGCCGGAGGCGTTGTGCGTGCAGGGCCCACGAGCGAGTTCGGCTCTCCCTCATGCCCTCCGGGGCATTCCCTGCGGGCGCGCGACGGCCGCCGCCGGCGCCGAGCGGGGCGAAGACAGGAGCGCGGGCGCAGGCGGCGGCCAGGGAGCGCGCCCGGCGGAGCGTGAGCGACGCCGGGGACTGTTCGCCGTTGGCGGGGTTCGGGCCCCAGGTGTGCGGAGAGCGGCTTGCTCGGCGTCGTCTAAAGCCGCAATGGGCATCCCGTATCGCGGGTGATGACCTCGACTGGGCCTGAGGCCGGGGAGGGGGCCGTGGATGCGTGGCACGTAGCGGTTGAGACGCGATCGCCTTGCCGGCCCAAGAGATGATCCACCCTTGGGATAGATGGCTGATGGGCGCTTGAGGGCCTGTTGTGACCGAGTCGGCGTCAGCGATTGCTGAAACTGGATGTGGCCGGGCCGGAGGGTGTAGGCCGGTATCCGTCGGCCGAGGGGCATCCCTGGCCCTCCGATGGAGGGCTTACCTTGACGGTAAACCAGACCGCTTTGCCGATGGTGTGTTGGACGACGCCCCAGGCGTCGGTGAGTTCCTGCACGAGTAGTAGCCCTCGGCCGGATTCGCTCTCGAGATGGGGCACTCGGAGAAGAGGTGTGCCGGTTCCGGAGTCCCGTACCTCGACCCGGACCTGTTCGTCCTCGGCGTCGACGCGCACAGCGAAAAGGCGTCCCGGTGGAACTCCGTGTGCCAGCGCGTTGGTGGCGATCTCCGAGGCACACAGCCGGATCTCGTCAAGGTGCTCGGTGTAGCCCCACTCCGTTAAGGCGCAGGTAACGAACTCCCTGCTCGCGGGGACGGACTTCCGGTGTCGAGTAAACAACCGCTGTCTGGTCAAGGGCACGGTGAGTCACCACCTCGTCGCTGACTGTACGATCGCGACGAGATTAATACCTTTCGCGAAAAGCGACAAGGTGCTGTGATGGGGTCGCCTCAACAACTCGCTTACCGTGTAAGGCGGCAAGGTTGGGGTGGGTCGGAGGAGGGCGTAGTGAGCAGTGATGGATGGACCAGCACTTCGGCGCCGTACCTGAAGCCGAACGTCGGTGGCGGAAGCGGCGACGCGTGGGGCGCCGATGCGGCCGCGCACGGCAGGCACGGCACGCAACAGATCCTCCACGCCGGGGAGGTTCCCTCGCCGCCCGTCGTGGCTCGCCTGCTCGGAGTGGCGGAAGGCGAGACTGTCGTCGTGCGACGCCGCATCATGTACCTGGACGAGCAGCCGAACGAGCTGACGGACACCTTCTATCCGGCCTGGATCGCCGCGGGTACGAAGCTGGCCGCGACCGTGAAGATCCGCGGTGGGGCCGCGGCCCTGCTCGCGGAACTGGGGCACACGGGCAGGCGGGTGCAGGAGGAAGTCGTTGCGCGTATGCCGAACGGTGAGGAGCGTGACCTGCTCCGCATGGAGCCGGATGTGCCCGTCCTGTGTCTGGAACGCCTCACCAGCGACGCGGACGGCCGGCCGATCCAGGCCGACATCATGACCATGCCCGCAGACCGTCAGCGCCTCCGCTACGAGCTCACGATCGGATGACCGTGCCTAAAGCAGCCCAGGAAGCAGTGGACCGACGCTCGCTGCATGAGCGGATCGCCGCTGATCTGCGTGAAGAGATCATGTCCGGTGACCTCGGCCCGGGTGCCAAACTCCCATCCACAGCACAGCTCAAGGAGCGCTTCGGCGCATCCAACGCCACGGTGCAGAAGGCTCTGCAACTACTCAAGGACGAGGGTCTCGCGGTGGGCCGGGCGGGAGCCGCGGTCACCGTACGCGAGCACCGGCAGCGGACCATGCGGCCGGCCGCGTACATGGCCCCGGCAGAGCCCGGCCAGCCCTACCGCTGGATCACCGAAGCCGCCAATCATCAGGCCCGCGGCAGCAGCCGTCTGCTCCAAGTAGCCGAGGTCACACCTCCCGCCGATGTGGCAGAAGCCCTGGCCCTCCCGGAGAACGGGACCGCTCTGCTGCGTGCCCAAGTGCTCCTGCTGGACGACGAGCCCGTCGAACTGGTCAAGTCCTACTACCCCTTGGAACTGGTCCGAGGGACAGCGATAACGGAACGCCGCAAGATCAAGGGCGGCACTCCCGCACTCCTTGCCGAGCTGGGCCATCAGCCGCGTCTCAGCGTGGACCGGGTGTCCGCACGCGTTCCGACCCAGGAGCAGTACACCGTCCTCCAACTGCCCGGCGACCTCCCGGTGCTCCGGACTCTGCGTGTGGTCCACAGCGATGACGAGCGGCCCATCGAGGTGACCGTCATGGTCAAGGCCGGGCACCTCTATGAGCTGCAGTACGAATTCGCGCCGTCCTGAAGACGGACGTCCCATGGGGCCGTCCTGAAGACGGACGTCCCATGGGGCCGTCCTGAAGACGGACGTCCCATGGAGTGTGGCTCGCGGCGAGGCCGCGCCTCTCGTCGCGCTGTTTCGTCTCCTTGAGGGTCACTCGTCGAGAAGCATCGGAGTGGGGCAATCGGGCACGGATCTGGCACGAGACGCTGAGGACGACCGGACAACAAGAAAGGCCCGGGTCTGTGACCTGGGCCTGCGTCTTTGGAGCGGGTGACGGGAATCGAACCCGCGCTCCGAGCTTGGGAATCACGAACGGTTCATGGTCACCGGCGCCTCTGAACAGCAAAGATGGCCGCTGGCACCCCTCGGGTCGTATTCGGTCCTCCCCGCGGTTGACCGCTGCTCTCCGCTCCAACGGGTGCGCAGCTGGTGCGACCTCGTACAGCGTCCTGCGGTACACGTGTCAGACCCGCTGTCCTGGCACGTTGTGGACGAGCGCACGCTTTCCAAGTCTGTTGGTGGGCTGCTGGGTGGCCTCCAGCGTTCACCTGCGTACAGCCAGCACACCACGGAAACGAGTACTTCATCAATACACAGCAAAACGGCCACCGTGATCACGATGACGACCGTTTCGTCGTTACTCAGAGGAACCTTTCATCGGCTCGAAACGGCCGTCCCCGGGGCGACCATGGCGCACGTCACAGGAACCTCTCTGAGCCGGCGGAGAGGTATCGACTGTGAGGGACTCAGAAAACGACCTGCGCCGACGGGTGCGGGCAGGAGAGCGGGACGCGTTCACCGAGTTGTACGAGCAGTGCGCCCGCACGGTCTACAACCATGCGCTGCGGCTCACCGGCGACTGGTCGACAGCGCAAGAGATCACGTCGGAGACGTTCCTGACCGCCTGGAAGGTCCGGGAACGGCTGGAGGTCGACGGCGGTTCTCTCGTTCCCTGGCTCTTGGGGATCGCCACCAACAAGGCAGAGAACGCCCGGCGCGGACTGCGCCGCCGGCTCGCCTTCCTGGCCCGCCAGCGGCAACCGGCCGTCGTCGCCGACTTCGCCCCCGAGGTGGCCGGACGCATTGACGACGCACGGCGGCTGCAGGCCGTCCAGGGCGCTCTTGTCCGGTTGCGGCGCCAGGAGCGGGAGGTCCTGTCGCTGTGCGTGTGGTCGGGTCTGGACTACCAGCAGACCGCCAACGCCCTGGGCGTTCCCGTGGGCACCGTGCGCTCGCGCCTCTCGCGTGCCCGCGCAAAACTCGTCCGGCTCGTCGACGAACAGAGCGAACAGCACAAGAAGAATGAACTCAACAAAGGGAATGAAAAGCAGGAACCGCGCAGGTCTCGCGGAGAGATGACTGGTGAAGCCGCGCTCGCGGCCCTGCACGTGCGGGAGGACACCGTATGAACCGCAATGACATCCCCCCGTCCCACCCCCGGCACTCCGACGTCGATGACCTCGCCCGGCTGCTGCCGGCCCCGGCCGAGTGGGACCTTCCGCACGAGCAGCAACTCCGTCACAAGGAACTGCTGATGCAACACATCGACCGCGACCAGGCCACCCAAAGCGTTCGCCCGGCCCGGCGGTTGCTACGGCCCGCGCTCCTGCTGCCGGTGACGGCGCTGGTCCTGGGCGGCACACTCGCCGTGGGCGTCGCCTTCACCGGAGACGACGGGCGGCCCTCCACCGCTAGGTCGCAGCCGCACGGCGCCAACGACATGCGGCCCGCCGCGGCACTGCTCGACCAGATCTCCGATGTCGCGCTCAAGGGGGACACCCCGTCGGTCAGGGACGACCAGTTCACCTACACCCGGGCCAAGATCCGAGAGGCGGAGCTGACCAGCGGCAAGGCCGTGGTCGGGCCGCTCAAGGAGCACGAGACATGGGCCTCGCAGCAGCAGGGCCCGCTGCACAAGCCCGGCCTCACCCGGGTCGACGGTGAAACCCTGCCCGTCAACGCCGAACTCGGCGACACCAACGGCACACCGGCAGGCATCAGCAGGCCCACCTACCGCTGGCTCGCCTCCTTGCCCACCGACTCCGACGAGCTGCTGACGTACCTGTACGCCAAGACGCCCAAGGTGGACGGTCAGGAACGCGACCAGGCGGTGTTCGAGCGGATCGGCGACCTCATCGGGGGCGTGATGCCGCCCCGTACGGCCGCCGCCCTCTATCAGGCTGCGGCGAAGATCCCCGGGGTCGACGAAGCCCCCGACGCGCATGACGCCATCGGCCGTCGCGGCGTCGGCATCGCCCGCGACGACACCACCTTCGGCACCCGCACCGAATGGGTCTTCGACAAGGACGACCTCACATTCCTCGGCTCGCGCAGCTACCTGATCAAGGACAGCCAGTACGGCAAGCGCGGCACCCTGATGTCCAGCAGGGCCGAGATCGAGCACGCTGTGGTCGACAAGGCGGGCGAGGAACCTGCCGCCGCACAGGAGCCGAGGCCGGGTTCGCAGAAGAGCTGATCGCCCCGAGCCCTCCGTCGGCCCGCCGCGGGTCCCTGGACGTCATCCGGGGGCGCGCGGCGGGCGCCTTGCCGTTGGCCGTGGCTCGATCATGGGACTCGCCCCTGCCCTCGGAACGGAAGGAGAGCCCACCCATGGCTGAGCGTCTTCTCTCCGTCGCACAGGTCGCCGAGCGGCTGGGGACGACTGAGCGCTTCCCCCGTCGCCTGGTCGCCGAGCGGCGCGTGACCTTCGTCAAGGTCGGTCGGCACGTCCGTATCCCGGAAAGCGCGCTCGCGGCCTTCATCGACGCCAACACGGTCCAGTCGGTGCGGCGCCGTCGGCCTCGCGCTGGGAGGGCTGCCTGATGGCCAACAGCAAGGGGAGGAGGCGCCGGTTCGGTGCGCTGCGGAAACGTCCTCTGGCCGCTGGGAGGCGCGCTGTCCGGGACCGAATGGGCTTCTGCGCCCGGCCGACCGGACCTGCGCCACCAAGGTGGACGCCGAAGTATGGCTCTCCTAGATAGAGGCCGACCTCACTCGTGGCGACTGGCAGGACCCGGACGCTGGGGCCGTGAGCTTCGCGGAGTACGCCCGGCAGTGGGTGCCCGAGCGGGGATTGCGACCGACTACCGCCGAGCCCTACCGGTGGTTGCTGCGGTTGCATCTGCTGCCCACCTTCGGCGATATGGACTTGGACGAGATCATCGGACCTCGGTGCGGACTAGACAACAAAGAAGCCCCGGGCCGCTGGCCTGGGGCTTTGTGCTGGAGCGTGTGACGGGAATCGAACCCGCGCTCTGAGCTTGGGAATCACTGGCTCGAACTGCCTGACTTCGGCTATGACCTGCGGAAAGAGCCGTTTGGCTCACCAGGGGAAGGACTGCAGGCTGACCGCTGTTGACCGTGGCTCCCCGCTCGTTCTGGCACGCATCTGGCACGGCCTGCAGAGTGTGGCCGGATTACGACGCTGGACCGTGCCGGTTCTGTACGGACGGGTGGGATGCCACTAAAGTGACATGGCCTCATAGCTTCTACGGAGAAGGGGAGGAGGAATGCCGTGCTGATTTACATGAACAGTTGGAACACGGGGTGCCCCGCACCGGGCCGCGTGAGCCGTAAGTGGCGGGAAGCTGCTGGAAGGGCCGGATCCTTCGTCTTCTCCGCTCCAGGGAACATTTCCCAATCGCTGTGATTCATCCAGTGCGCGCCCGGCCCGCGTGCGGGGAGGCGAGCGCGATGTTCCTCGAATTTCTTCAAGCCCTCGGTACGTTTCTTGGCGGCCTCGGCGCCCTCATCGCGGGCACGGCCCAACTCCTCGCGTTCTTGCAGAAGAAGGGCGAGGAGAGGGAGGCTGGTCACGGCAGCGACGAGCCGAATGTCTGGATGATTCCCCCGAGGCTGGTCGCGTACCCGGCCGCAGCAGCCTGACGCTACTCTTCGAAAGAATGTCGCATCGAAGAACGCGTCCCTCTGCCCGTCGGGTCCCGTTCTGGGGTCCCAAGAATTGCGGTGGGGAAGTGAACAAACGGAGGGACGCGACCGCCCCTCCGTTTGTTCGTGGTGCCGACCATCAGCGGCATGCACGACCGACACCCGCTTTTGGAGTTCGATCACTCCCCGGTACCGCTGGGGAGCTGCCCGACCGTGCTGGCCATGCCAGACCGCCTAGTAGTGCTGACGTCCCGAGCCGTTGATGTCACTCGTGGATGTCAGAACGGCGCAACCGCATGGGCTCGCTGGCACGATGGTTTCGTGGTTGACCTGGAGCGAATCACAGCAGAGCTGGGACCGACAGCTCCACATGCACCGTTATAGGTCGAACAGACTCTCCTGGAAGTTCTCGACGACATCCCGTCGCGGGTAGAAGAGGCCCAGCAGCAGAAAAGTCTTGGGACGAGCCGCGACGTTTCCGACGAAGCAGTGCACGGCCTTCTCCGGAGTGACCATCCGGTCGAACCAGCGCTCGCGAAGCTTCTCCTCCACGTCGTCCTTCCCGTACTGACGAAGGAACTTACGGTACGACTCGCCCGCCTCCCAGTCCCTCAGCCCCATGTCATGACCACTGCACGCGGGATCCGCACATCGGAGGCTGTACCGGAACTCAAGCGGCACCCACTCCAGTTGGCGAAGGTCCTGCGCGAGTAGATCCAACTGATCTGCCAGGGCTGCCTTAGAAGCCGGCCAGGGCTCGGCAGGAGCGAAGCGGAAGCCAGTGAACTCCGCTGGGCGGAAGACTCCGAGCGACGTACCCCGCATCTCCTGGTCCCGCCTTATGGCGCACAGGGACGGCGCCACGAGGGGTCGAACATGCGAAAAGCGTTCGCGCCAGCCGTCCGCTGTCCCGAGACGCTCGATGACCTTGAGAGTCTGCAGATTAGGGCGCAAGCTCTCGGGGCGGCGGTCCCCATGGTTCCGCTGCACGTCGACCTCGACGATCGAGTACTTGGCGAACTGGCTTTCTTCGTTCAGCAACCGGAACGGAACCGGGAAGAGCCGCACATGCTGGGGCGCCCCCTGGTCGAGCCGTACGCCAGCCACGCAACTCGTCTCGTGGTACTTCGCGGACAGTTCCGGATAGGTCTTGACCGTGATCATGATCTGTGCGTGCTGCCACTTTCCCGATCCCATGGTTGCCCCCTCCAGTGATCTCCCGATCCGATTGGAAAAGAGGCATGCGCCACCGGCAAGGGCGCGTACAGAGATGAGGGATGAAGTCAGGCCAGGGGAGTTACAGGCACCGCGGCCCGCTTGCGGACCATGTCCAGAACGACCTTCCGGTGGCAGCGGCTCTCGTCCTTCTCGAAGCACAGCACCGCGACCCGGGACTGCCGAGCATGCTCCGCGAGGCGCTCGAGATCGGTCTGCGCCTCCTCGGACCGCAGCACTCCACGAAACCGGGCCCGGCCCACGTCGAGGCGGCCGTCCCAGAACGGTGCCCGGTTGTCCTTGGGATTTCCCAGGCTCCGTAGGTGCGTGTATTCGATGCCGGCCTCGGCAAGTGCCTCCCCGAGGCGGGTCTTGCTGAAGCCCTTCTTGCGGCTGATCGGCGTAAGCCGTACGTCCGCCACGACTTCGATACGACTGTCGCGGAGCGAGGTCACGAAGGAGTCGATGTCTAGGCCTTCGTACCCAGCGGACCAGAGGCCGGGAGTCACCCTGGTCTCCCGGAAAAGCTCATCGAGGGAGACCGCAAGAGCCTCGGCAACCGCTCCGACGGTGAAGAAGCTTGGCTGAATCGCTCCCTCGCTCTCCAGACGGGCAAGCGTTCCGACGGCGATGCAAGCCTCCTTGGCGAGCCGTTCACGCGTCCACCCGCGGGCCTCCCGCAACGCTCGAACCCGCTGGGCGAGGGCACATGCGTGGTCGTGGGGACGCTCTGAGTGATGGCCTGCCATGGTCGTGATCCTAATGGGCTTTGAGGCGGCTGGGCATCGTGTGTTCCTGGTCAGCTACAGGGCGGGATTCGCGAAGGGCCCTGACCTGGTAGGTCGCTGTCAGGATGGCGGGTTTTGACGCCCGACCTCTTCGTCCCGAAGCAACTTGGATGGGCGGTCGACCTGAGGCTGGTGCGCCTCTCACCTGCTGCGATGGTCCGCAGGTGTGCGCGGTTGTCCGCCGCTGTCTGTCGGCGTTGTCACGCAGTTAGACACTCACTCCGGGGGTACCCCTGGTAATTTGCCCGTCCGTTCTGTCGGGGTCGGGACTGTGGGCGCAGAATGCTGTGCACGATTGAGATCGCAAGCATTCTATGGACGTAACCACAGGAATCACCGCGACTAGCTTATCTGCACTGCGTCTTCCGTCGATTGCATGAATTCACTTGACCGATCAGCAGAGGCCCTATACTTTGGCCAGTTTTCCCAGATTTCGGTATAGGCAGATGTGGTGCCAATCTCAAATCTCAGGACTTCGCCAGAAGACTTTAGCCTGGCTGCGGGAATCACAAATTGGTCTCTCATTAGCCCCGGCATTCCTGGGGCTCCAGTTCCCGAAGGTCTCTGCGCAGAGTACTCGCGTCCGCGATAGTCGCGCAACTGATAAGTGGCCCGACCGAACGAATCTCTATGGTTCCCTACAGCGTGGAATATCATAGGGCATAGACCCGACTCTTCGGCCAATTCAAGAAATTCGTCAATTGCGCCGAGAAACTTGTCGAGCTCTTCTTTGGAGGGGAAGTCTTCCCGCGAATGCTGCAATCTGTTCCGAACACTGGATACCCCTCCACTCTCCAAAATCCGGGTCATCTCGGAAAGGGTCTCAATAATGCTTTGCTGATTCTCTGATTCTAGGTCCAGGAAGGGAACTGTGTGCACGAAGCTAAAAGGGGTTAGCTCGGCTAGTTTGGCGTACACGGGCATGTCAGAGTCCGGCCGCGTGTATTTTTCTGCTGTTTCCAGTGTCTGGGACAAGTAAGCACGAAGGCGTGCGAAGCCCGAGATTAGAGGAAAGAGAGTGTTGCGTCCCTGCGAGTCATAAATGGTAGCGTCGTCTGTCCTGTGAGCCTGTCGCGCGTCTGCACTATTGAGGATATTCGCCATTTGGGCTCGTGCGTCCGAATGGTGATAGGTGAATCTGGATGGCGCAGTCCAGTGATCGAAAGTTAGCGCCCAGGTCGTAAATGCGAGGGTGGCATCGAGAGCGGCCTCAATCGAAGAAAACAGAGGCGACGATTCTCGCTTGATCTCATATCGTTCTGCCTCGCCAAATGAGGTGACACTAGAGACAGCGTGGGCGAACGTCTCACGATTTCTACGCAGAGGCCCGAAAGCCTCATCAGAGCTCTTGGTGTTAAACCCTAGCTTCCAGAGCAGAATATTGACGATCTCTGCGTCGTCCAGGCGCTCCACTTCGAGGCTCTCAGGAAGACCGCACATTTCTGCGGCAACAGAGAACGAACCAGGGCCGACTAGTACCAAACTCCGAAGCACCTCCGCCGGGTCCTCGCTCCTCACAAAGCGATCCAGCTTTTCTCTCGTGGAGCTCCCTTCGACCCTCCGGAGCTTCCAGGCGAGTTCCCTTGAGGATGAAGCATCAGCGAGGTCATAGATCGAGGAGATGAGGCGACTAAGGCGAACCACGGCCAGCGACCTATCCTGCGGAACTGTCCTAACCCCGTAGTGGGAACATTCTGCAGACAGATTGTAGTAGCCGGTAGAAAGTTTCCAGATTTTCGGTCGCCTGACCTCATGCGTGGGAATCCTTATATTCCCAGAATGGATTGTTTCGTCGATGCAAGTGCTAAGGTCTTTACTTCTCATGAGCATCAAAGCCTGGATTTTCCCCGCCTTATTCAAGCTGCGAGTGAAATCGTCGGGATTTCCGGCTTGGATTTCGTTGGCCTGAAGCGCGTGGCGCAGAGGAGAAGCCTTACCCCGCAATGCGGTAGCGATAACCGCGTCCAGCTCGTCACTTGAAAAGCACTCGCCGAGCAGTGGTACTTCACCCAGACTGCTCTGGTCGTCAAAGTAGCCGCAAAACTCGTTGTCGATCTCGGAAAAGAATTCACGAAAAGCTGATTCTTTTCCGTATTCCTTCTCTAGTATTTCTCTGGTCTTTGCCCGAGTCTTATGGATTTGGCTATCTGACGTTGCTAGGTATGTGTGGTGAATGATCCGACAGCTTCGTTTTTCGCAGTGGTAGAGTGGAATTCTGACGACCGGGCTCAATGGCCGCATGTCCTGGCTGAGCAAGATGCCAAGTGGGCCGGTCACCATGTCGAATGACTGGAAAACTCCTCTAGGTGTCCCCTCAAGGAGCTGCGCTGTTTGCCTTTCGTCAAGCGAGGCTGGGTCATGCTGAAACATTTCAAAAGCTTTGTCGTACAGCTCCCGACCCCATACGAAAGGGTGCAGAATTTTACCCGAAGCTATTTCGCCATTGAGCTCTGAGACGAAATCTGTCAGGTCAGTTCCCTCGTGATCGACCAAAAGTTCATGGTGGAAAAACTTGAGGAAACATGCCAGTCGAACTTCTGGCCACTTGAAATTTCGAACCCGCATAAGACGCTTGCATAGATCTTCGCCGTGGCTTGTCAGTGCGATCGGTTCTATCAATCGGGAGGGGACTCGATATCGGGTAGGCAGGATGGAATCGGTCATAAACTCTTGTACGGCGATCAGTCGCAGGAGCTTCTTCCGCTCATCAGCCTGCGGATACATGGCCTTAAGGTCACGACATGTGTGCGGCATTCAATGTCCCCTCTGACAGGGATAGGCTAGCGTCCATCGCAGGGTGTGTCGTCAGTTTCTGCAGTCGCCGGTAGCGTCACACTTCAGGTGAGGGCGGCGGAACGGCTTTGGGCGGGAGCTGCCATGGGGCGAGTGATCATGGCCCCGTAAGCTTCCGGCGCGTCGGGCAGTCTGTGGACCTGCCCGGTAAAGCACGACGTTGGGGCCATGATCTTCGAGGCTCGCCCCATGGTGGCTGCCTAAAGCCCAAGACCGGGAAGTTAGGGTCTGGCCGTGTCTGCCGGGGTGGGCTGGGGCGTGAGTGTGATGGTGATCGAGGCGGGTGTCTTGCGTCCGACGCTGCCGGCGGTCTTGTTGTAGGCGTAGGGCGACA